>CAMEER010000008.1 GCA_945915065.1 uncultured Clostridia bacterium
ACGAAACCGTGCTGCGGTATATCGAGGAAAACGGGTATGAGATCGCCGGAGAGATTCGGGAAAGCTATATTGATGGGGTCTGGAACAAAGAGGATGAGAGCCAGTGGCTGTCGGAAATCCAGGTGCCGGTCAGAAAAAGGGCCGTATAATCTCTCCTGACCTACCCCTTATGGCAGGTGCGGCGCTCCCGTCAGAAAACAACGCCTCCTTACCATAATTTCCTGCTCCGCTTACAATAACAGCGGCGGGATACATAGCTGCGGCTGATGTTGTAGGCCGCGGCTACCTGCCGCTGGGTCTGAGGCAGGTGTCCTTCCAGACCATAGCGGCGGCGGATGATGTCCGCCTCCCGCTCCGTCAGTCTTTCCGCCACCAGCCGCCGCAGCAATGCACGGTCATCCTTGTCCTGCAGGTCCTCCAGCAGGGTATCGTTTCTGCCTACCACATCGCCGATCGACAGATCCCCTCCATCGCCGTCAGTCTCGATGGCATCGCTGAGAGACACCTCCCCTTGCAGCTTTCGCCGCGCCCGGAAGTACATGAGGATCTCATTCGCTATCCTCTCCTGACGGATACATAGATTGGTCAACAGGCGGCAAATCCGCCTCTCCATCCTCGGCAAAGAGGTACACATAGGCGTTTTTGCCGTCCCAGACCACTCTTTTGACGATGGTACGCAGCAGGCGTCGCTTTTCCTCCAGCGTTGCCGAATCCACCGCATTGGCGAACGACTCAATCATTTCCTGATGAAAGGCAAACTCCTGATGCAGCATCCGGCTCTGCTCAGTGAGGGCTTCCAGCTCAGAAAGCCTTGCCTGCTGCGTCTCGCTCTCACGGTGGAGCTCGTCGATCTGCTCCATGACATATTTGGCTGAGGTCTCGCTGGCAACGGACAGGGATTCCACCAGCCGCTTGATGCGGTCCTCCGTTTCGGCGTGCTTCTCTTTCAGCAGTGCCAATTCCGCGTCGTAGCCCTCCTTGTTGCCGCTGATGACTTTTTTCGTCTGCGCCAGCAAATTGGCAAGGGTCTCTTTGTCGGCGGACAGCTTGCGGATCTCCTCGATGATTTTGGCGTCCAGCGTGTTGCCGTTGCAGTTTTTCATGCCGCAGACGGTGCCGTGGCTGCGCTCTTTGGTGGAGCACATGTAGGTGTAGATCAGCTCGCCGTCCGCATTGGTTCGGTTGGTCAGCTTCGGGCGCATATAGTCACCGCACTCGCTGCACCGCAGCAGGCCGGACAGCAGCGCCACGTTGCTGCGTGGTCTGCGGTAGCTCTTGGATTTGTTCACGTCCAGCATGGCCTGCACCTGCACCCAATCGCTGCCTGCGATAATGCCGGGGTGCTTACCCACCGCCACGATCCATTCCTCCATGGGGCGGATCTGGTTTGCCTTGCCCGCGCGCTGCAAGGTTCGGTTATAGGCCATGATGCCGTGCTCGCCGTCGAACTCCGAGCGCTCAGCAAATAGATCCACATGGTTCTCTTTCAGATACTGATACGCCGTCTCGTCGGCAATCATGTAGACCGGATTGGTCAGAATGCCCCGGATGGCAAAGCGTGTGAACTGCTTGCCGCGTTTCGTGACGCAGCGGTGCTCCAGCAGATACTGGTCGGTCTTGCTGAGAGAGCCGGTCTCCATGAAAACCGAGAAAATCGTCTTGACCAGCTGGATTTCCTCCGGAATGGGCTTCAGCTTGCAGGCTTTCTTCACCTTGCCGTCCACCGTCACGCTGGACACGCTCTCCGAGGCGTAGCCGGTAGGTGTGGTGCCGCCCAGCCAGCGCCCGGTTTTGGACAGCTCGTGCATATTGTCCCGGATTCGCTCGGCGATGGTTTCCCGTTCCAGTTGGGAAAAGACGGACGCGATATACATCATGGCGCGGCCCATGGGCGAGGACGTGTCGAACTGTTCCCGGATGGAAATGAAGTCGATGTGCCGGTCACCCAGGTCCTCGATGAGCTTGGCAAAGTCGCCGATGTTGCGGCTGATGCGGTCGAGGCGGTAGACCACGATGGCGGCAAAGGCGATCTTCTGGGAGTCCTTCATCATTTTCTTGAACTGCGGGCGCTCCAGATTGCCGCCGGAAAAGCCCTCGTCCTCGTAGACCAGCACATTTTCCGCCGCATCCTCGCCAAAATGCATGGCAATATACTGGCGGCACAGCTCGATCTGGTTCTCGATGCTCTCGCCCTTGCCGGTGAATTTGGACTTGCGGGAGTAGATGACGTATTGCTTCGCCTGCGGCTTGTCTTTCGTTTTCATAGCGGCACCTCGAACATCACATAGTTAGGTTGACGATCTTATTATAACGGATTGGAATCCACTTGAAAAGGTACTATGGAAAGAATCTGAAATTTTTTCTGATGAAATGAGCGATGGAGCGCCGATTAAGAGTGGGCAGTACGCTGCCAAGAAAGCGGAGCACGATAATCTTCCATCCGAGCAAAAGTGGAGCATGTATTTGGTGTCGTCAAGAAGCAGTTGCATTTCCGAAAGACGCGATACCGAGGGCTTGAAAAGCAGCGCGCAAAATTCAATATCATGTTTGCGCCGGCAAATCTGATTCTGGCATTTATGCGGTGTTGCCTTAACAAAAACACACCCGGCCGCAGACACGGCCGGGTGCGATCTGTGGGGAGGATACCCTTTATAGACTATAGAAAAGCACTTTGCCATGAGGGATTCACCTGAGGCAGTGCCATTCTGTCCAAGCGAAGGATACATTTGCCCGGTGTTACTTCAACAATATGGATTCGCAATCAGAATGCATCGGGAAACATACCTTGCGCTATGGCCTCAACACTGTAAGCGGTGCGGGACCCGGGCAAGGCGCTTTCAAGAGACAGCTTTACAAAGCGCTCGTTTTTCACGGCATCCAGTTGAGAGAGCAACGCATCGGCCTTCATGGCGGCAACGTTATCTTCAAAGGAGGCCTCCTCGTAATCATGCACAATGATGACGTCGGGGTTAGCGGCGAGAATCTCCTCATAGGAGGCGCCAAACCATGCGTCATCTACGTCGGCAAAGATGTTCACACCACCGGCAGATGCAATAAACTGCGTCTCGATATTCGGGCCGCCACAGGTGTATACGCCGTTGCCGGTGTCGGAATCATAGACAAAGACTTTAAGGACATCTTTACCCTCGATCGCTTTCGTTACGGCATCAAGACGGGCCTGCTCGCTGGTGACAAAAGCATCGGCGGCGGCGGAAACACCAAATATCTCGCCGAGCTCACGGATCTCCTTCCAGACGCCCTCATAATCGGTAGCCTCGCAGACAAAGACGGTAATGCCGTATTTCTCAAGGGCCTCAACGGTGAAGTCACCTTCAAAAACCCAATCAATGGCGTACAGGAAATCGCAGCCGCTGCTCACAACGGCTTCTATCGTAGGATAGCCATAGGTCAACTCGGGAATGGTTTCGTAGTCGGCGGCCCAAATGTCAAGGGGGCCGCGAGAGTGGTTGTCACAGGAATTTCCGACGACCTTGTCGGCAAGGCCCAGCGCACAGAACACCTCTGTGCAGTTCGGGCCGGCAGTCACGACCTTCTCAGGCATTTTTTCAATGGTAATAGTGCGTCCATAGTTTTCGACCGTGACGGGCACATAGTCGGCAGAAGGCTCTGTTGCGGAAGATTCAGGCGCGGCCTGCTGCCCGCAGGCGCACAGCGCAAGCACCATGCATAGCGCAAGGATGACGGAAAGAGCTCTTTTCATGATTCATTCTCCTTTTATACTCATATTTTCGGGATAAACGCCGCATGCGGCTTGCCCGTAAGCTCGTGCTTGTGGATGTCGGCGGTCACACCGAACACATCCTTTATCAGTTCTGGCTTGATGATCTGATCCGGTGTGCCGCAGGCGTATATTTTCCCGGAGCGCATGACATAGATCCTGTCGCAGAACAGGCTTGCAAGATTCATGTCGTGGATTGCCGCCAGCGTTGTAACACCCAGACGCTTTACGGTTTCGAATACCAAAAGCTGATAGCTGATATCCAGATGGTTTGTGGGTTCATCGAGTATCATAAACTCCGCCTGCTGCGCAATCGCTCTTGCGATGAGCACACGCTGTTTCTCGCCACCTGACAGGCTGCGAAACCCTCGTTGAGCGAACTCCGCCATTCCTACCTTGCCAAGTGCGTCGGATACGATACTCTTATCTTCGGGGTTATCCGACTCAAAAAGCCGCTTGTGTGGGTTGCGTCCCATTGCGACGATTTCCCGGACAGCGAAATCAAAGGTAATTTCACTGTCCTGGCCGACTACGGCAATCTTTGCCGCCCGCTCCCGCGCGGATAGGGCCGCCAAGTCCCCACCGTCGAGCGTGATCGTTCCCTCGCGCGGTTTCAGCGCACCGTAAACGCATTTCAGCGTCGTGGACTTGCCGCAGCCGTTAGGTCCGATAACGCCAACAAATTCGCCCTCGTCCACATGAAGTGAA
The DNA here is from genome assembly GCA_945915065.1 of uncultured Clostridia bacterium. Classification (GTDB taxonomy): domain Bacteria; phylum Bacillota; class Clostridia; order Oscillospirales; family Oscillospiraceae; genus Vescimonas. The sequence goes on from CAMEER010000008.1 coordinate 4,448, forward strand.
ATGTTGTCTATGGCGTCTATGGTGTCATAAGCATAGCGAAGATTCGTTATTTCCAGTTTTCTCGCCATTAAACCAGCCTCCCGGATTTACTTTTCAGCATGGCGATAAAGCAGGGCCCACCGATGATCGCTGTGAGCACGCCAACGGGTAGTTCCTCCGGTGCCAGCACCATACGCGCGGCCACATCCGTCCAGATAACAAGCAGTCCGCCAAGAAGCGCTGACAGCGGCAGCACTTTTTTGTGGTCGCTCCCCACAAGCATACGGCATACATGCGGCACCATCATCCCCACAAAGCCGATCGCTCCGGACACCGCAATCGTAGCGCCCGCCAGAAGGGAGGCTATCAGCACAAGCGCCTTTTGTGTGCGCTCAACATTGACCCCCAGCGTCACTGCCGTCTCATCGCCGAGCAGCAGAATATTGAGCGTGCGATAGTTTATCATCAGATAGCTGATGCACAGCAGCATCACGACAAATGGAATTGTGAGGTATTCCCACTTTGCACCGGCAAGAGAGCCGGTCATCCAGAAGTCGAGGTTATGTACGGCCAGAGCATTTTTCGCACTCAATGCCATTGCGCTGGTCAAAGCGTCCATTATCATCGACAGGGCAACACCTGCAAGCAGCAGCGTTGTAATATTCACTCTGCCGTTCGTGCGCGAAAGGGCATATACCACAATGATGCATATCGCTGCACCCAGAAAAGCCGTGACAGATAGTTCAAACCTTCCGAGAAAAGAAAACCAACCCGTTATCATACCAAGGGTTGCCGCCGCCGAAGCGCCGGAGGATACGCCCAACACAAAGGGATCGGCCAGCTTGTTGCGTATAAGCGCCTGCATCGCCACACCACAGACCGCCAGTGACGCGCCCACAATGAAGCCAAGAAGCACGCGCGGTGCGCGGAGCATCCAGACGATGTTATAGTCGAGCTGTTCGTATTGTCCGTTTACAAGCTCCCGGATGCCGGGAACCTGAGAGAAAATCACGTTTACCGTTGTCCCAAACGGTACTGTCACGGGGCCGATACATATGGTCACACAGATACTCGCAAGACACAGAGGTATGAGTACCAAAAGTATTTTTTTCATGCTGAACTGTTTCTTCATGAAAGCTCCTCCGAAGCCGCAAACCCTTAGTAAAAATCCGTTAACCGGCCGCACGGAATGGGTTTGAAAGCTTTTTAAATTATAATGCGCAAATACCTTCTTAGCAAGCCGGGGAGGGGGATATATCTGACGAATCCCGCTCTCCGGGCCCTGCTCGTTCAGGACAGCCGGCATCTGGACGATGTGCAGACCCTGATGGTCTCGGCCCGCGTGTTCGGTCTTGTGCTGCGGCAGCAGCAGGATGGCAGCTTCAGCGAATCATACCTTGCCAATGTGGAAAAGCAGATCTCCGACAGCGGTTTCACCGTCCACCGAGCCGGTGAGCAGGAGCTGCGGGAATTGCTGGCAGTATATTTCGAGCAGGACGTTTCCCACGAGGTCTATGACCGCGTGGACGGAGAACGGTATGTGACATAATACGACCAGCTCTTGCGTTTCCTGTGGAATGGTGCTATACTCTACAAAAATATTCTTTATCAGAGGACTTGTCACACCGCTGGGCGTGATTTAAGTGGGATAGAATTCACAAGGATTTTATCCCACTGCATTTTTATAATAGGGGGTCTGTACCATGCTGCAATTCCATAAAGAAACCACTCTTCTCCATATACCATTCGGAGTTCTTGAGGTTCGCTATCCTGCGAAAGAACTTTGGGAGGAAGAAACCTTCTATGCCATGATCGGCGAGCATCTGCAAACGCTTAGGAAACAGTTCGAGAACTATGACCGTAAGACAGTTTTTGGAGAAAATGTCTATTTCCGTTTCTTTAAGAAATTTAAAAAGACATACCCTGTTATGATGCAGTTTGAGTCGTTCCTGCTAAAGGGTCGCCCGTTCCCTCATACAAATCCTATTACGGAGATCCCGTTTCTTGCCGAACTGGAAACGCATCAGTTATTGGGCACTCATGATGCAGACCATGTACAGGGTAATATTCAACTGTTTGCCGGCACGGAGAAAACGCCGTTTCCCGGTATGCGGGGCGAGGAGATTCACACCTATCCCGACGACTTCTGCGCCAGAGATGACGGAGGTATCATTTTCAGCATGATCGCAGGAGCAGATGACCGCACCTGTGTCAAAGAGAGCAGCACCCATGTGTTCTATCCCGTCTTCGGTGTGGCGGATCAGCCGCAGGCGCAGATCATCGCCATGCTGGATCGACTGGAAGAATATGTAAACGTACTGTCACCCGATGCGCAGATCCAGCGACAGCTGATGTAAGAATATAAACGAGAACAAGCAAAAAGCCACCTGTGAGGGTGGCTTTTTGCTGTGATAGGAGGAATAATCCATGCGAATTTTGAAAGTAGAACCCGGCCGATTCCCTTTTGAAAAGGATATGCCGGATACGCTGGAGGCTATCCAGCAGGAGGTGGAGGGTCTGTTCCAGCCGGTATATATGGAGGAGGGCGTCATCCTGTGCTGCAACGAGGAAGGAAAACTCATCGGAATGCAGCCCAACCGCAGGATCCCCGGCGACATCATCTGCGGACCCTTTTTCCTGGTGGGCGATGATGGCGAGGGCGGTTTCTGTTCCCTCACTCACCAGCAGATACAGCGGTACAAGGAATACTTCCGTGAACCGGAGCAGTTTACCGGGGCGGAACCGGAACTGGAACCCCGGATGGACTTCTATTGGTTGTGAGGGGGCCGGATGATGAAACGACTGGAAAACATCTTTGGAAATATCAAGAAATGAATATTCCGTTTTCCAAAATAAGGGGTGCAGGTTCATTGTTATGGTTTGTTTCTTTGTCAATGGTTAGAACCACACCGCCCACCTTTCTGCCATCGTAAAAGACGCGGTATGCTTCGTTGGCGGGACCATCCAAAGATTGCTCAATGGTGCTGCGGGAGATAATCTCGCCGGAAAAATCTGTATGATTGTCACGCTCCCCAAATTCCAGCATTGCACCAATTTTGAACGCCCATTGGTTATCCAGAATAAATTATTCTCGGTCATCTGAAGTCAATGGCACAAGAGATACTTTTGCGTTTTCAAAACAAATCAAACAGGGCGCATGCCCGGAAAGGAACCACTATGAAAGGCCCTCTTGATGCGCTGAAGTGCAGGATCGACGAGCACATCCCGTTCCAATACAAGCGAGAACCCCCGGAACCGGTATGCTGCCGCCGATCAGAGAAATGCAGCGGCTGCCCCTATCCCCGAAACGGCGTCATTTGCTGGCACCGGGATGGGACTTGTCTGCGAACGGATATGAAGGAAATCGAAGGGAGGAGACGAAGAAAATGATGTTCAAAGCAGTAATCGGGAACCGGCAACACGAAGATTACGGTGTGGTGACGCTGCCCTTTCCCGTGAAGGACGGTGATTACGACAGTGATTGTGAGATGCTGCGAGGTCTGGACGTGGGCGAGGCCGGAGCAAGAGACTGCTGCATCCGGGAGATCGAGGGCAGCGTTCCGGTACTCAAGCAGCTGGAAGGGACCTGCATGGCCTTCGACGAGCTGCGTTGGCTGGGCGTGCAACTGGATGCTTTCGACAAATACGAACTGGCCGCGTATCAGGCTATGGCGGCCAAGCTGGATCTGCACGACGTCAAGGACTTCATCGACCTTACCTTTTGCTGTCAGCAGGCAACGGTGATCACGGACTTTTCCGATCTGGACGCTGTTGGCCGCAGGCATTATCTGACTACCCATGGCGGGTGCGCTGTAAAAAGTGAATGGGAAAGTGTGGATGGCCAGGAGACGGCGCTTCTGCTTCTCAGCGGTGGAAACGGAACCGTTACGCCGTACGGTGTGGTGTTCGACAACGGTATGAGGCTGGAGCAGCGCTATGATGGCCATCGTCTGCCTCCGGAACCTATGGGAGATGCACTTTTGGAGATCGCCGCTATTTCCGCAGCAGAGGCAGAGATGGAAGCAACACCGGTATGGCTGTATCTCCCGGCTTCCGATAATCAAATCGAACACGCCCTGAAACGGGCGAGCATCGATCCGCAGGCCATGCGGCTGCGGCTGTCCCACTATGACCTGCCCGGAGAACTGGCAGCAGCCATCGACCTGGAACAAGACTCGCTCTCCGATATCAACCGTATGTGCCGTGCCATTGCATGTTTGGACAAACAAGAATTGCATAAGCTTTCAGCCGTGGCGGAATGGTGCGGAGCGAACGGCGCGGAGCAGCTCCGGCAGCTGGCGGAGAATTTGGAGGACTTTACGTTCTGCCCGGGCATTCAAACGGCGGAGGAATATGGACAGTACATGATCCGGCAGTCCGGCCACTTTGCGTACGACGAAAACCTGGAGGGCTATTATCAATTCGGCGATTACGGCCTGGACCGGATGTTGGCCGAGGGCGGTGAATTCACCAAAACCGGCTATGTGGCCTACTGCGGTGTAACGCCGTTGGAGGAGTTGATGGGCCGCTGCCAACAGGTGGAACCGAGAATGGGAGGTATGGTATGAGCGGTCATCCGGCTTGTGCCAGAGGGCCTCCTATTTTGTTTTCCCCGTTTCGCGTCTTTCCGTTGACTTGTGGCAGGTTGTGTGATACTTGTTTGTGCTACCAAAAGAAAGGAGAGTGGCACAAATGAAACAACTCACATCATTGGCGATCAGCGCCCTGCTGCTCCTGACCGCCTGCGGGCAGACGGAGAGCGCACCGGACAATCAGACAGCACTTCCCCCACCGGCCATGCAGGAGGAACGGCAAGCCATGTATGCCGACACGCAGATGCAGAGCATCTTAGCGGAACAACCAACGAAGGAGCAACAGACGCAGACCACGGCGACAGAAACTGCTCGGGAAGCCGCGGCAGTGCAGACTGCCAGCTTACCGGATACCGCACTGGAAACACCTGTGCCGACCACCATAGCGCCTGCCGCATCGCAGGACATCCCCTCCGCCACCGTCCATGCCAAGACGGGCTATGTGGAGCCGGAACCGGAACCAACACCGGAACCTGACCCTCCTCCTGTGGGAACCGCGGACCGGCAGGCGGCCACGGATGTTGCCAACGCCTACGCCGTCACCACATACGGTGTGGAGACGGACGGAAGTCTTACGCTGGACAACAGTGCCTACCGCTTCCCCGCCGCGGTGCCAACAGACGCAACGCAGGCCACGCTGGAAGCCAAGGCGCAGGACATGGTGGACTTCACCTTCCGCCAGTTGATGATGCAGGCAGGGGTGGACACCCTGGCAGACGCGGGATTCCGGTGCAATGTCTGCATCATGGAGGACGGCGGCAGTCTGCTGATCTACGTCCTCTACGATGGATAACAAGTAAATTCCCACAGCGAAAGCCTCTCTGGCAACAGAGGGGCTTTATCTTTTGAAAAAAGGAGGAACCTCATTGAAAGCATTCAAACGATTTACAGCCCTTGCGCTGGCGCTGGCCATGGCGGCGGCGCTGGCGGTATCCGCCTATGCCGCCACCGTGGTGGTCAAGTACAAGGTCTATGTCTACACCGACCAACTGATCTTTACCCAGTATGATTACAGCACCAGCACTACACCCAACGTAAGAAACCTGACCATCCTGGCAGACAGCAGTCTCGGCAGCGGCAGCGCCCTGTACCACATGAAATACGTCAACGGCGCCGTGGCCTACTGCATCCAGCCGGGCGTCCGCTCCGACGACAGCAGCAACTATGTGCAGGGTTCCAGCGGCTGCTGGTATAACCTGTCCGCCGCCGTCCAGAGCGGGATCGCGCTGGCACTGGCCTGCGGCTATCCCAGCGCGGAGTACGGTACCGCCTCCGGCGACGGGAACAGCAGCGATATCATCAATGCTGAGAAATGGGCGGCGACGCAGGCCATCATCTGGGATCTCATCTGCGAATATCGCAGTCCTTACGATTACCGCTCCTGGGGAACCAGCCCCTTCTACACCTGCGTGGATACCTCCCGCTATCCCACGTTTGCCCTGTGGTACGATGCCATTGCGGCCGCCATGCAGTCGACAATGGATATCCCCAGCTTTGCGGCGGTAGCCTCCCGCTGGTGCACCCCCATTGAGCTGACAAAGGATTCCAGTGGCAGCTACAGTGCCAGTGTCACCGACACCAACGGCGTACTGAGCGACTTCGATTTCAGCAGCAACAGCGGCAGCGGCATCATCTTCTCCCAACAGGGCAATACCCTGACCATTACGGCCACGGCAGAGGCGGCCAAGGAGTTGAGCAGTGAAAAGACCTGCTCCGCCACCGGCAGCGCCTACGGTATGGACCCCGACGAAGCCGTTCTGTGCTGGTATGACAGCACCGGAAAGTACCAGTCGCTGGCCAGCTACACCGGCGTGGGCCGTGACCCGGTCAAGACCTACATCAAGATCAGGGCAACGGTGGTGGAGGAAACGGGCAGCATCACCGTATACAAGGTGGATGTGACCGGCACTCCCCTTTCCGGCACGGAGCTACTGCTGGAGGTCTCCCCGAACGGCAACTCGTGGACGGAGGTAAGCCGCATCACCACCGGTGCAGACGGTATCGCCAAGTGGGAGGAGCTGACCGTTGGCGCACAGTACCGAATCACCGAAACCAAAGCGCCTGCAGGATATACGCTGCTGCCGGAACCGGTGGAGATGGGGGCGCTGACGGCGGAAAGCCCCGATATCACCGTCACAGCGTGCAACAATGCCAATTTTGCCCTGCCCTTTACCGGCAGCTGCGGCTTTATCGCACCTGTTCTGTTGGCAGCACTCATGCTCGTCATGGGTGTTTATTTTTGCGAAAAAGCAGCCCGCCGAAAAACGGCAGGCTGATGGTTCAATTCTAAAATGCTTGTAGCTGCCGCTCGCAGAATTCGCGAATGTGAGCCAGACGTTGGGCATCAGGCGGCAGCATAGATGTTCACCCTTTCTTTTAACACGGTATCACGGAAGCGGACGTCATTTTCCATCTGCGGACGCTGCTCCAAAGAGCTGACCGTAATAAGATCAATGTTTTTGTGGAGCGCGTCTTCTAAATCACAGTAAACAGCAGAAAGGGAGAGGAGGCTCTTGATGTTCGTTCCGGAGGTGTCGATCAAAAGGTCAATATCGCTGGATTCGGTCGCAGTTCCACGGGCATAGGAGCCAAACAAGTAGACTGCCTTTAAGCCGTATTTCTGCGCGACAGGCAAAATGCGCTGTGCGATTTCTTCTACGGAATACACCATCTGCAAACACCTCCTCAGCATTGATACCACCAGTATACCCGTAAAAAGCAAATAATTCAACTCAAAAATAACAGACAAGGAGAACCACTGAACATGAAAAAGATCCATCGCGTACTGGCGCTGCTGCTGGCGGCGCTCATGACCCTCGGCCTGATGACTACAGCCTTCGCAGCGCCTACCATCGACCCCGGCAGGAAAGCGTCCCTGAACATCTACAAGTACGATATCACGAAAGCCGGTGCGGACGGCGCGTGGGATGCGGAGTCCTACGTCAGTACCGGTCTGCACGATGATGCGGTCGTTGACAAACTTAGCAAGTACGCCATTCAGGGCGTCGAGTTTACCTACCTCCGCGTGGCGGATATGGTGACTCACAATGAAGCCGGCACAGTAAATGTGCTGTACGGCTTTGATCGCAGTAACGCCGTGCTGTCCGCCATCGGCCTGACAGCGGCAGACGCTTACAAGACCGAAGGCAGCGTCAGCTACTACACCGGCGACATGCTGAACAACAAGCTGTCCACAGCACTGGCGACCAATGCCACCGATGTGAAAAACGCCCTCGAAACTGTTGTAAAAAACGGCGGTATGGTCATGACCGAAACTGACGCAGCCGGCCACACCGCTGCCTCCGACATGGAGCAGGGCCTGTATCTGGTGGTGGAGACCCGTGTGCCGGAGAATGTGACTTCCACCTGCAATCCCTTCTTTGTCAGCCTGCCCATGACCACCGTGGACGGCGCAGACTGGAACTATGATGTGACCGTGTACCCCAAGAACCAGACCGGCAATCCCACGCTGGAGAAAACCGTCCGGGAGAGCATGAGCTCCACTGGTAAGAACACCGGCTCCGTCAGTGATATCACCGATGGCTGCGCCCACACCGCCACTGCCTCCATGGGCGACACTGTGGAGTATCAGATCATCAGCACCCTGCCCACCATCACCTCCAAGGCCTCCGCACTGACCGCGTATACCTATGTGGATACCATGAGCAAGGGCATCCGGTACAACAAGAATGATGTGGTCATTGAGTTCTTCCGGGATGCTGTTTGCACCAATAAGATCACCACATGGGATGAAAACTCCGGCAAGTTCACCGTGGCCTATGACGACAATGCCAACACCATGACCATCTCCATGACGGAGAGCGGCCTTGCGGAGATCAACGAATCTGCCACCGTCTACACCAACAGCGTGCAGCGGGGCTACAGCGACTGCACCATGCGCATCACTTATGCCGCCGCTCTGGCTTCCGATGCGCAGCTGGGCGATAAGGATAATCCCAACACCGTGACCCTGACGTGGAAGCGCACCAATACCGCCTATTCCGATACCCTCTCCGACTGCTGCCATGTGTATACCTATGGCGTAGATATCCTCAAGCAGTTCAGTGATGGCAAAGGCAACGCCCAGAACGTGAAGTTCCTGCTGCACAACGACACCGACGACTGCTACATCGTGGCCGAACAGAAGGACGGCGTGTACTACGCCAAGGGCTTTGCCAGCAAGAAGGCTGATGCTACCACTTTTGTTCCCAATAGTAGCGGCCATGTTATCGTGAAAGGTCTGGAGGACGATGCCTACAGCCTGACCGAGACTGCCACCGACAAGGGGTATGTGCTGCTGAAGGAGGACATCAAGATGGTCATCAAGACTGCTGAGAGCGGGCAGTGCGAGAAATGTGCCGCCCAGCTGCTGATCGCCTCCGCCACCGTCAACGGCAAGGACGTGACCATGACCGACAGCAACGCCATTGTCCCTCTGACCGTGGTCAACAACCCCGGCTTCGACCTGCCCAAGACCGGCAGCTACGGTACATGGATGTTCACCGTGGGCGGCGTGATGCTGCTGGGCGCGGCGGCATTCATCGTGCTTCGCAGCCGCAAGCATAACCAGTGAAGCGCTGGATATTGGCGGCGGTTTGCGGTGTTGTGGCGCTGGGGCTGCTTTTCTATCCGCTGGTGGGCGAATGGATGAACGAGAAGTACCACTCCGACGTGGAAACAACGTACACAGCAGCCATTGAAAAAACCAGCGATACCGCACTGGCTGCACAGCGGCAGGCGGCAGAGCAGTACAATGCCCTGCTTGCCAATGCCGCAATGATTTCCGAGGGAGGGGCTTCTGCCCCTCCCTTGGCGTATGAGGGGCAGCTCACCGTGGGCGGCGTCATGGCGTATGTGGAGATCCCGAAAATTGACGTGTATCTCCCCGTACAGCACGGTACCGACGCAAAAACGCTGGAGCATGCCGTGGGCCATGTGGTGGGTACTTCCCTGCCGGTGGGCGGCAGCAGCACTCACGCGGTACTGTCCGCCCACAGCGGCATGTCCGGCGCCAAGCTGTTCTCCGACATTGAACTGTTGGAGACGGGCGATATCTTCTACATTCATGTGCTGGGTGACACCTTGGCCTACAGGGTGGACAATATTGCCACGGTGCTGCCCGCAGATACCGCCCTGCTGCAGATCGAGGACGGAAAGGACTATGTGACGCTGGTCACCTGCACGCCCTTCGGGGTCAACACCCACCGGCTGCTGGTGCGAGGGTATCGGGTTTCCTACGAGCCGGAACAGGCGGCGGAAGCTGCCGCGCAGCCGGTGGCCTCCTCATGGACACGGCACTATCTGACGGGGCTTGCTGCCGGATTCGGCACATTGGCTGTGGCCGGCGGAGCCTATTACTTAATAAAGAGGAGGAAACAGCATGGGTAAGAAATCGCTTCTCTTTGCCGCACTGCTGGCGATGCTGGGCGTATGTCTCATACTGTGGCCGGTCCTCCACGGAAGCCGATTGCAAGCCCAGGCCATCGACACGGCGCAGGAGTTTCTGGAGCAGCAGGCGGAAGCGCCGCAGTATCCCGAACTGCTGGCGGCACTGCAGGAGTACAACCGGCAGCTCCACGCAGAAAAACAGTCCGGTCTTGTGGATCTGGCAGCCTGTCAGGCACCCGCCGCAGACCTGACTGCTTACGGCATTGCGGATGAGGTGTTTGGCGTGCTAAAGATCCCGGCCATGGATTTGACCATGCCCATCTATTTGGGCGCGTCCGACGAACATCTGGCCGCAGGCACGGCAGTGCTGGGGCAGACATCGGTACCCATTGGCGGAGACAGCACCAACGCCGTCATTGCAGGACACCGGGGCTGGCAGGGTGCGGACTACTTCCGCTATATTGACCTGTTGCAAGTGGGCGATGAGGTGACTGTGACCAACCTGTGGGAGAAGCTGACCTACACCGTGACGGAGATCTCCATCATCCAGCCCCACGAGGTGGACAAGATCAGGATACAGTCTGACCGCGACCTGCTGACCTTGCTGACCTGCCATCCCTACGCCAGCGGCGGGCGGCAGCGGTATGTGGTGGTGTGCGAAAGAACTAAAAATTAAGGAGAAGAACATGAAAAAGACCATTTATATCATTTTGGCTGCGGCTGCTGCCGCGGCCATATATTTTACCCGCCGTACCCGTGGCCGCAGGGAGATGTGAGCATGGAGCTGATCGGCAAGGCGACATTCGCCAATGGGGACGTTATCCGCTACTACAATGCGAAGGCTTTTCTGGACTGCATCCGGGAGGAGCTGCTCTACCGGGATGCCACAGGGTTTCACTATGAAGTGCTGACAGACGATCCCACCGTCCGCAAGGCGGCAGATGACATCCTGTACGATCTCTTCGGGGAGGAAAACCCCCGTGAGCTGGCAGACTATGCACAGATGGGAGGGTTTTAGTGTGAATATCAGCAGAGAATGGCTGGCATTCCTTCGGGAGCAATACCCCGCAGGGAGCCGCATTAAGCTCCGTGAAATGAAAGACCCCTACGCGCCGCTTCCTGCCGGCACGATGGGGACACTGACGTACATCGATGACGCAGGCACCTTCCACATGAAGTGGGACAACGGCAGGACGCTGGGCTTGGTAGTCGGTGAGGACAGCTTCACCGTCCTGCCGCCTGAACCCACCGTCCTGAAACTGTATATGCCCCTGACCGCCGACCTCTGTGAGCGGAACGAATGGGGCGATAGAGAAGATGACAGCACAGAGCTGGACGGCAGAGAACTGTTGGACTACGAAGGCGCGATCCTGAAAGCGCTCATCCAAAATCGAATGCCGGAGGAAGCGGAGAGCGGCATCATGCACTGGTATGACAGAAACGACAGTATCGCGAAAAAGGTACGCTCGGTGATGTTCACCGCCGAGGATCGCAATGGCAGGCTGTGGGGCGTGGCAGAGTGCCGCGTGGTCGGTACGCTCACCCCGGAGGAACTGTCCACCCTGAAAGAATACATCGCCGGTCAGGCCTCAGACGGATGGGGCGAAGGCTTTGAGCAGCGGGAGATCGAGGTGGGCGACGGCACGCTGTACGTCCATTTCTGGCAGCCGGAGCACTGGGACATTCAGACAGCGGAAGAACAGTTTTGCTTTGCTTGCCTCGCGTGAGGCGGAAAGGAGCCGACATATGGAATCCAAGAAAAATCTCTGCGCCCCGATCCCGGAATCGTTGCATCAGAAGGTACGGCAGGAACAGGAGCAGCGGGGACAAACTCTGGGTGAATACATCACCGAAATACTGAACGAACATTTTGAAGGAGGACTTAGACCTATGAATACCGCAACCCGTACTATCGCCTTTCAGGTGCCGGAAGAACTCTTCAACCGTCTGAAGGACTATCTGGCCGCCCACGATCTCAAGCAGAAGGAGTTCATCCTGGGCCTCATCGAACGGGAGCTGAACGACGCCGCCGACGCGGCGGAGTAAGGCAGAGCAGCGCCGCAGCCGCGGCGTTACTCTTTTGTGTCACCGTCAGCGAATACCGTCACCAAAATTATAGGTTGATTTTTACCTACATCTGCGTATAATAAACATAGGAGGTGTTCGCTGTGACAATTGATACGAATACAATCGTCTCTGTCTCCGAGGCCAATCAGAACTTTTCGAGAGTGACTCGTATTGCCGAGAAAAACGGACAGGCTGTGATCTTCAAGAATAACCGGCCCAAGTATATGCTGGTGGATCTGGACACATCGCCTGTGATTGATATGACAGATGATGAAAAGATCGACGTGGTGGCTGCACGGGTTTTAAAGAAGTATAAACCCGCCTTTCTGGAGCTTGCCAAATGATCAAGTTCTCAAAAGAAAAGGTGCTGCTTCTGCATAAGCTTATCGCGCAGGAGACGGGCGGCAGTATCGGTGTCAGAGATGAAGCACTGCTGGACTCCGCTCTGGAAAACGTGTTTGCCGGATTTGGCGGGCAGGAGTTCTATCCTACCAAGGAGGAGAAGGGCGCACGTCTCGGTTATACGCTGATCTCCAACCACGCCTTTGTGGATGGCAACAAGCGCATCGGTATGTACGTCATGCTGACGTTTCTGGAGGTAAACGGCATCCGGATCGAGTGTACCAACGAGGAAGTTGTGGAGGTCGGGCTGGCCGTGGCATCTGGGACGATGGATTATGACGCGCTTCTGGAATGGGTGCGCGACCACAGATTTTAATAAGTTCAAAGGAAAAGGTCACCGTTTGGTGGCCTTTTCCTTTGCCCATTTTTAAGAAGAGTTGAGGCAATTACTATGTACCTATATCCTGATAACCTAACGGCACGGCCCATGCTGTGGCTGTGGGCGCTGCGGGACGTGGCGCTTATCGGCGTCGGCGCGCTACTGTCAGCACTGGCGCTGACACAGGCGGGTCTTGTCGTGCCGCTGGTGGCCACCGCTGTTTACGCCTTTCTCGCCATCCGTCATGACGGCGTCAGCATGCTGGACTTTCTCCGCTATGCCGGCGCTTTCTTTTTCGGACGGCAGCACTTTACCTGGAGGTTTGAGCCATGAGTGTTTTTAAGAGGAAACCACCCTCTACCCGGCAGCTGCTGGGCATCGACCAGATAACACGGCGGAGTATCAAAACGCCACACGGAGAGCTGTTCTTTTTCATTCTCCGGCCCAGCAATCTGACCGTACTGCCGGAGAGCATTGTCCGCCAGCGCATTCACAGCCTGCTGAACGTGCTGAAAGGCACGGCGGAGGTGGAACTGCTGGCGCTGGACTCCAAGGAGTCCTTTCAGGACAACCGCAGCTTCTATCAGCGGCGGCTGGAACAGGAAACGAATCCCGCTCTCCAGGCCCTGCTCGTTCAGGACAGCCGGCATCTGGACGATGTGCAGACTCTGATGGCCTCGGCCCGCGTATTCGGTCTTGTGCTGCGGCAGCGGCAGGACGGCAGCTTCAGCGAATCATACCTTGTCAATGTGGAAAAGCAGATCTCCGACAGCGGTTTCACCGTCCACCGGGCCGGTGAGCAGGAGCTGCGGGAATTGCTGGCAGTGTATTTTGAGCAGGACGTTTCCCACGAGGTCTATGACCGCGTAGACGGAGAACGGTATGTGAAGGAGGAATAATCCATGCGAATTTTGAAAGTAGAACCCGGCCGATTCCCTTTTGAAAAGGATATGCCGGATACGCTGGAGGCTATCCAGCAGGAGGTGGAGGGTCTGTTCCAGCCGGTATATATGGAGGAGGGCGTCATCCTGTGCTGCAACGAGGAAGGAAAACTCATCGGAATGCAGCCCAACCGCAGGATCCCCGGCGACATCATCTGCGGACCCTTTTTCCTGGTGGGCGATGATGGCGAGGGCGGTTTCTGTTCCCTCACTCACCAGCAGATACAGCGGTACAAGGAATACTTCCGTGAACCGGAGCAGTTTACCGGGGCGGAACCGGAACTGGAACCCCGGATGGACTTCTATTGGCTGTGAGGTGGTGGGATGATGAAACGACCGGAAAACATCTTTAAACGTGAAATGAAAGCCCCTGTGGAAACGCCTGTCTTGTCCTTCCTGGACTGCATCGCGCCGGGCGTGCTGAAATTTGAAACAGATCATTATATCTGCGGCAACACCTGGCGCAGCGTTTGGGCGCTGCGGGAGTATCCCGCCAGCACGGAATCACAGGCACTGCTGCGGCGATTGGGTGACAGGACCGGCGTGACGCTGCGGATCTATTGCCGGCTGGTAAGCACCGGTGAGGAAAACCGGATCATCCACAACGCTACCAACCGCAATAAGCTGGAGCGCTCCAATACCAACGACCTGCGGCGGGTCATCACGGCAGAGAGCAACTTGCAGGACATGGCATCTCTGGTAGGGGCGCTGGACCGGGAGCATGAGCCTCTCATCCGCTGCGCCGTCTATCTGGAAATGAGCGCCGGCTCTTATGAGGCACTGAAGCTGCTGGAGACCTCTATCCAGTCGGAACTGCTGCGGTGTAAGCTGACGGTGGATCGCCTGCTGCTGCGCCAGCAGCAGGGATTCCTGTCTGTCCATCCGGCAGGCCATAATGTTATGGCTCCGCAGTTCGACCGGGTGCTGCCCGCCAGCTCTGTGGCCAACCTGTATCCCTTCAATTACTCCGGCAAGTCGGATCCCAACGGCTTCTACATCGGCAAGGACAAGTTCGGCAGTAATGTGGTGGTGGACTTCGACCTGCGCTCCGTGGATAAGACCTCCGCCAATATTCTCATTCTGGGTAACAGCGGCAAGGGCAAATCCTATTTGATGAAGCTACTGATCTGCAATCTGCTGGAGGCGGGGAAATCCCTTATCTCGCTGGATGCGGAGCATGAGCTGGAGGAGTTGTGCGGCAATCTGGGCGGCTGCTTCATTGACCTGATGGCCGGTGACAGGCGCATCAACGTGCTGGAGGTAAAATGCTGGGAGGAGGGAAATATCGGGGAGACAGACGAATCCACACCAGATGCCTTTCGGAAAAGCACGCTGCTGGCACGGCATATCTCCTTCCTGAAGGATTTCTTCCGGGCCTATAAGGATTTCTCCGACGCACAGATCGACACCATTGAGATCCTGCTGACACGGCTCTACAAGAAATGGGGCATCACCGAAAGCACCGACCTGCGGCAGCTGACGGCCACAGACTACCCCATTCTGTCGGACTTCTATGCGTTGATGGAGGCGGAATATCTCCACTACGACCCCACCGCACATCCGCTTTATACAAAGGAGCTTCTGCAGGAGGTGCTGCTGGGCCTGCACTCCATCTGCAAGGGTGCGGACGCCCATTTCTTCAACGGGCATACGGATATCACCTCTGAGCGGTTTCTGGTGTTCGGCGTCAGCGGTGTGCTGAACGCGGCAAAGAGCCTGCGGAACGCCCTGCTGTTCAACGTCCTGTCCTACATGTCAGATAAGCTGCTGGTGGAGGGCAACACGGTGGCCGCGCTGGACGAGCTGTATCTGTGGCTGTCCAATCCCATCGCCATCGAGTACATCCGCAACTGTCTGAAACGTGTGCGAAAGCGGGAGTCCGCTCTGATGATGGCCAGCCAGAATCTGGAGGACTTCAATCAGGAGGGGGTACGGGAGATGACCAAGCCTCTGTTCGCCATACCGCCCCATCAGTTTCTCTTTCATCCCGGCACCACCAGCAAGCAGTTCCTGATGGATATGCTCCAGCTGGAGGAGACGGAGTGCAGCCTCATCAGCAAGGCAGACAAGGGCAACTGTCTGTTCCGCTGCGGCAATGAGCGGTACATGCTGGAGGTAAAGGCCCCGGAGTATAAGGCGGCGCTGTTCGGCAAAAAGGGCGGGAAGTGATGACAGGGGCAATACTGGCGCGGCTGGCGGCCGCCGTGCTGTCCAGCGAAAAAGGCCGCAAGACAGTGGGCTGGGTCATTGCCGCCATCCTCTCACCGGTGATCCTGCTGGCGGTGTTCCTCTGCTGCTTCGGCACCGCCGCGGTGGAGCACAACAACTTCGCCGTGTCCGCGTCCTTTTATGGTCCGGCGTTCTCGGACAAGATTCCAGCTGAATATAAAGACCACATCACCGGAATGCGGCAGGCGTTCGCTCTTCTGGATTCGGCGGTCGCCACCGTGAATACCAGAGCCGAGAGCGGCGGCCTTGACCCCTTGCAGGTCAAGGCCGTTTTCTATGCCCTCTGCTTCGGTGACGAGGCGCCTACCCGCCGCGCCGCCGCGAACTTCGTGGACTGCTTCTACCGGTTGGAGGAGCGGGTGGAAACCACTACGACGGAGATGGAGGACGGCTCTGTGGTGGTGCAGACAACCGTTTACTATGTGGCGGTACCGCTGCCGCTGGCGACGGTCTATCAAAAGCTGTCGGTGTGGCAGGGTGAACCGGTGACGGAGGAGGACAAGACCAACGCCGCCCACATCTATGCCATGGTGACAGGCAGCAGCGGCGGCGATACCTTTGACGGCGATTATATCTCCGGCGGTAGCAGCGGCGCGGCGTTGGATGTCTCTGACCTGACCAACCCCGCCAGCAAAAATGCTGCCGATCTGGTGGTCTACGTCACCAACGCATGGCAGTCCGGCTGGGGCTATGTGTGGGGCACCTACGGTCAGGTGCTGACGCCGGAGCTGTTTCAATACAAGCTGACGCAATACCCGGAGGGTGTGGGGCAGTACGCGGACTTCATTCGCAGCAACTGGCTGGGCAAGCACACCGCCGTCTGCGTGGGGCTTATCAAGGGCTATGGCTGGCTGAACGCTGATACCATGGAGATCGAGTACGGCAGCAACGGCATGCCGGACATCGGCGCCAACCAGATGTACTACAACGCACGGCACTCCGGTACCATCGATACCATACCGGAGGTGCCGGGACTGGCGGTCTGGAAGTTGGGACACATCGGCGTGTATATTGGAAACGGCGAGGTGATAGAAGCCATGGGGACCAAGTACGGTGTGGTCAAGACTCAACTGCAAGGACGGGGCTGGACCCACTGGCTGGAGATACCGTATATCAGCTACAACTGAACTCTGAATGAAAATCCGGTTGATATTTCTCTGACTGTCGGCTATAATAATATCAGGACAATGAAAAGGAGGTGTCGCCACTATGAGTACGCTGTCACTCAATGAGATCAAGGCTATCGTGAAGGAACTCCTGGAGCGCTATCACGCGGAATACGCACTGCTGTTTGGTTCGTATGCTCGTGGCGATGCCACGCCTGATTCCGATATCGACATCATTGTTGTGGGGGGGAAGAATTTTGTCCCCCGCAACATCTTCGCACTGGCTGAGGACTTGCGCGAGATGACCGGACGGAAAGCCGATGTATTTGAAATGCGCGAGGTCAATACAGGCACACCGTTCTATGAATCCGTAATGAAGGAGGGTATCCGCATCGCATGAAAAAGACAGATACAGAACGGCTGAAAAAGATCGTATCTCTGTGGTCGGCATTGAGCGGAGAAATCACCCAACACGGTATCACACGGGAAATGCTGTTGATGGATCAGTTTTCACAATGGGCGGTGACCACGCCCATCTACAACATCGGAGAACAGGTCTATCAACTGTCGCCGGAATTCAAAAAGAAACACGCAAATATTCCTTGGAGTGTTGTTTCCGGACTGCGGCACCGCCTGGTGCATGACTATGACGGTATCAACTGGTCACTGATCGCAGATGTGATCTTCGATGACATGGCTCCGTTTGTGGAACAGGTCAAAGGAATATTGGCAGAATAATTACAGTTCAAAACAGCGCAGGCAAGAGTTGCCTGCGCTGTTTTCATCTGCAGGAGGACACAAATGAACGAAAAAACTTGCACATTAGAGAAAGAAATGCGGCAGGCATTGCTGAAAAAGCTGGAGCAGAACTATCTGGACTACACTGCTTTGCTGCAAGCTTTGACACCAGAGCAACTGATGGATAGGACGAAAGAGGTTTACGCAGCGCAGGTCTGCTATTCTCTGCCGTCCACATACGGCTGGAAAACATGGGCCATGCATGATGTGTCCGTGGCCGCCTATCGCGCCGGGCAGAAACAGTATATGGAAAGTGAGGATCGCCTGCAAAAGCTGCTGGAGCATCTGGACGGCAAGGAGATCACGTCGGCAGGCCACCTCTCTGCACGGAATTTTACCTTCGGCGATGAGATCATTGAGATGGACGGCAACGAAGCGCTCAAAAGGATCTGCCCGAGAATAGACTTGAATGCGATCCAGAATTTATTGGAGAACACTTCTGTACTGGAACCGGTACAAAAAGAGTTCTATCTGACCATGCTGACGGAGCGAAAGGAAAAGATTCTGGACTACAGTCTCGAATTACTGATGCGGCAGGAACAGCAGTTGGGGTTCGGTCAAATGAATATGTAACTCATACACGAGTGTGCGGGCTGTTCGGATGACAGGCAGCCCTCTTTTTCACCCCATGTTTGCCGCTGTGAGCCGCTGTGTGGCCTCGCGGGGACGAAGGAGGGTAACCATAGCGGCCCGGGGGGCGGAGGCAGTTTCAGCCGTTTTTGGGCTGGGATATTTTGGGGCAGGTGAAACGCCCGGGGTCGTAAACACCACGGGCTGGTCACTTCTGCCCGCAGTGCGGGCAGTTTTACAGGAGACGCACAGGGGTCAAACGGGCAAAAAATCGGCGTGGAAGGCGTCACAGATCGAAAAAGCCACGTAATTGCACGATAAACAGCGGGGTCGTGCCGCGATTTGAGGGAGGTAAATACCTATGGCAACGAATAAGAGAAAACACGCTTTCTGGCTGACGCCGGAGGCAAAAGCTATGGTGGAAGAAGATGCCCACGCAGACAACTGCGGAAGTCAAAGTGAGTTCGTGGAGAAAGCCATCCGGTTTTATGACGGCTACCTGCACACCGATAGAGCCAGTGCGTTTCTGCCAAAGGTACTGCTGGATGTGCTGGAAGGTTCTCTGGGTGTGTTCTGCGGACGGGTGGGAAAGCTGCTGTTCAATCTGGCGGTGGAGCACAGCATCACCAACCACCTGATGGCGGAGGACGCGGACCTGAACGCCGAATCATACCGCAAGCTCCGCGGCTACAGCGTCCGTGAGGTAACGGAGACGCAGGGCAGCTTCTCCTTCCGGGATGCGCTGCGGCTCCACAGGCAGTGGTAACGGATGGCACGGCTCATACAGAAAAGCGGTTACTTCAAAGGCGGCAGCGCTGCCGGATACCTGAAATATATCGCACAGCGGGATGGCGTGGAGATCCTCACAGACACCGGCCCTGTCACGGAGAAGCAGCGGAAGCTGGTAGTACAAGTGCTGAAAGATTTCCCGGATGCCAAGGAGCTGTTTGAGTATGAGGACTATCTGGCCACGCCTGACCGGGCCACTGCCTCCGCTTTTATCGCTGCGGCGCTGGATACCAACCTGCACCGGATTGAGCCGGAAAGCGGCTATATGAAGTATATCGCCCAGCGGCCACGGGCAGAAAAGCACGGCGGCCACGGCCTTTTCAGCGCCGCACCCGTCACCGATCTGGACAAGGCGGTGGCGGAGTTGGAATCTCACGAAGGCCATGTGTGGACGTTCATCTTCTCCCTGCGGCGGGAGGATGCGGTGCAGACCGGCTATAACAACGCTGCTGCATGGCGCAGTCTGCTGCTGCAGCAGTCCGGTACATTGGCGGACGCTATGCGCATCCCGCAAAATAAGCTGCATTGGTACGCCGCGTTCCATGACGAGGGCCACCATCCCCATATACACATGATGGTGTGGTCAGAGGATCCAAAGGAAGGGTATCTCACCAGAAAAGGCATCTCCGTCATGCGCTCCAAGCTCACCGGCACGATCTTCAAAGAGGAATTGCAGGACCTCTACGTTCGCAAGGAAACCGTCTATCGCCGCAGTGTCGAAACGGCACAGGAAAAGCTGCGCCAGCTGACGGAGCAGTTAGAACAGCGCATCGCGCCGGACGGCCAGATCGAGCATCTGATGCAGGAGCTGTCCGCACAGCTGGCGCAGACGGGCGGCAAGCATCAGTACGGTTACCTGCCCAAGCCTGCCAAGGCACTGGTGGATGCCATCGTAGACCGGCTGGCTGTGCTGCCGGAGGTGGCTGCCTGCTATGAGCAGTGGCAATGCGTGAAGGATGAATTAGTACGGTTCCATAACCAGAATCCCCGCGAGCATCTGCCGCTTTCACAGCAGAAGGAATTCCGTGTCATTCAGAATATGGTGATCCGGGAGGCAGACCGCACCCGCGAAACACGGCGAGATATCGCGTTTCCTTTACCGGCAGAAGAAGCAGCCGTCGCAGCAGAAATCCCTGTGCAATCGTCTCCTCATCGACCCACCGCAGGAGCGGAGCAGCCTCAGGATGTAACTCCGGTTCAGGACTCCGCCACGCTCCCCGCCACTCTTCGCCTGCTGCACCACATGAGCCGTATCTTTCGGCACGACGCACAGATATCTCCTGTGACGATGCGCATCGACTCCAAGCGCCGCAGACGGCTGCAGGAGAAACGAATGGCTCTGGGCCACAAGCGGGATGACCATGAGGAGGAACAGCGGCAGCATCAAAACAATCATCTGACTATCTGAGGAGGAACCCATGTCCCCATACATCCACTTCACACAAGAACAAAAAGACCGGGCCGCAGCCACAGATCTGGAATCGTTCCTGCAAAGCCGCGGAGAGAAGCTGCTGCCCTCCGGGCGGGACAAGCGTCTTGCCGGTGACCACAGCGTTACCATACGGGGCAATCACTGGTATGATCACTCCGCCCGGCAGGGCGGCAATGCCATCAGCTACGTTCAGCGGTTCTGCCATCTGGGCTACGCCGACGCTGTGTCGCTGCTGCTGTGCGGCGGTCATGCTTCTGTAAAACCAGAAAAAGAACCGCCCAAAGAATTCACTCCACCGGCCGCCAACGGAACTATGCGCCATGTATTTGCCTATCTGGTACAGCATCGCCGCATCCACCGTGAGGTGGTTTCTTTTTTTGCCCACGCACATCTGCTTTATGAGGATGCGGCGCATCACAACTGCGTGTTTGTCGGGCTGGATGCTCAGGGCGTCATGCGTCATGCCCACCTGCGCGGTACCGGCAGCCGGGGCAAGCCCTTCCGCCAGACGGTGGAGGGCAGTGATGCACGGTACAGCTTTCACTACGCAGGCGGCAGCTCGTCACTCTATGTTTTCGAGTCCCCTGTCGACCTGCTGTCCTATATCACCCTGCATCCGGACAACTGGCAGACGCAGAACTATGTGGCCTGCTGCGGCACGGCCTTCGCGCCGGTGGAGCAGATGCTTCGCACCTATCCTCAAATCGACCGGGTGTACCTCTGCCTCGACAACGATGAGGCCGGCCACAAGGCAGCGCAGCGGATGGAGGAATATCTCCAGGCAGAGGGTATCGCCTCCATGCGCTTGGTGCCGGTTCATAAGGACTGGAACGACGATCTGACACAACTTGGAGGAACCATATGAGCCAAAATCTCTGGATCTTGCTGGCAGTGGGCGGTGTGGTGATGATGGTCATTATCACCCTGTCGCTGCTGGCGGACAACCACAATCTTGATCACATCAAATCCAAGACCGTAGGCGACGGCCAGCACGGTACCGCACGCTGGGCTACCGAGCAGGAGATCCGTCGCAGCTACACCCATGTGCCGTTCCGTGTGCAGGACTGGCGCAAAGGAAAAAATCTCCCCCCAGCGCAGGGATTGGTGCTGGGCAGCCGCAAGGGAAAGAGCGGTACCACGGCGCTGGTGGACAGCGACGATATCCACTGTCTCATGATCGGCGCCTCCGGCGTGGGCAAGACCGCCTATTTTCTGTATCCCAATCTGGAATATGCCTGCGCCTGCGGCATGAGTTTCTTTGCTCTGGACACCAAGGGCGACCTTGCCCGGAATTACGGCGCCGTGGCGCAGAAATACTATGGCTACCATGTGTCAGTGGTGGACTTACGCAACCCTACACGTTCGGACGGGTACAACCTCATGACGCTCATCAACCGCTATATGGACATTGGCCGAAACGACCCCGGCAACATCAAAGCCTACGCCACAGCGGAAAACTATGCGAAGATTCTGGCCAGCAGTATCATCTCGCCAGACGGCAGTGAGGATCGCGGGCAGAACGCCTACTTCTATGAGGCCGCCGAAGGACTGCTGGCAGCGGTGACGATCCTGCTGGCGGAGTTCCTGCCGCCGGACAGCCGCCACCCCACGGAACGGCGGCACATCGTGTCGGTATTCCTGCTGATCCAGCAGATGCTGGCGCCCTCCGGCATTCGGGGAAAGCCCTACTTTAAGCTCCTGATGGACATGCTGCCCGTCGCCCACAGAGCGCGGAATCTGGCGGCGTCGGCATTGGATACCTCAGAGCAGGCCATGGCCTCCGTTATGTCCACGGCACTGGCAAGAATGAATGCCTTTCTGGACACGGCGCTGGAACAGGTGGTGTGCTTCGACAGCAGCGTGGACGCAGAGAAGTTTGCGGCGGAAAAGACCGCCGTCTTTCTGATCCTGCCGGAGGAGGACAGCACCAAGAATTTTATGGCAGGCTTGATGATCCAGGGCCTCTCCCATGAGCTGCTCACCCTCGCCGAAGCGCACGGAGGACGGCTGCCCAACCGGGTGGTCTTCTTCTGCGATGAGTTTGGCACCATGCCGGCTTTCGATGTGAGATCCCTGTTCAGCGCGGGGCGTTCCCGCGGGATCACGATGGTACCCATCATCCAATCACTGGCACAGCTGGATGAGAACTATGGAGAGAAAGGAGCGGAAACATTGGTGGATAACTGCCAGGATACCATTTTCGGCGGCTTTGCACCCAACAGCCAGACAGCGGAAAGACTGTCACAGGCATTGGGCAGCCGCACGGTACTGTCCGGCTCCGTCAGCAAGGGCAAGAATGAGCAGAGCCAGAGCCTACAGATGATGGAACGTCCCCTGATGACGGCGGATGAACTGAAATCGCTGCCCAAAGGGACTTTTGTGGTGATGAAAACCGGCGCCCATCCCATGCAGACGAAGCTGCGGCTGTTTTCAGACTGGGGCATCACCTTTGACGAACCGTATGCCACACCGGAACACGCAGCCCGGCCGGTGGCCTACGCCAGCCGGGAGGAGCTGTTCCGCAGCGTGCAGCTTGCCTATTCCAAAAGCAGCGACACCCATCCCGAACAGTACGGGCAACATGAGATCTCCGGTGAGCGATCCTTTAACAGTTTCGAGGAGGACACGCTATGAGCTATTTTGACACCATCTATGCCGATCAGCTGCTGCCCCACAGGGCCAGAGCCGTCTACATGTACCTCCGTGACCGGGGTGACGCACAGCATAAATGCTGGCCCAGCATCCGCACCATCTCCGCCGACCTGAATCTCTCCCGCAGCACGGTCAAGCGGGCGTTGGGTGAGCTGGAGCAGCATGGCTATCTGGAACGCCTGCCTCGTTGCCGGTCCAACGGCAGCAGCACCTCCAATCTCTACACCGTGCGATAAAAAACAGACATAGCCGCCAGGGGGCGACTATGCCTGTTCACTGGACCCAGGAGGGGTCCAATATGGACCTCCCGGAAGGACTCACTCTATCGGAGGTATCAGTACAGAGAGAAGAATAGGACCAGCCCACCCATGCCGCTGTAGCGGACACGGATGGGCCGATACTGTTTATTGATCTTCAGAAGGGTCCTCACTCAACTCCGCTGGGGACGTTTCCGGTATCACTTCCGGTTGTATCTTCTACAGTGGAACCTCCCTCACCATTTTCTCCCCCTTCATTTCCTGACGACCCGCCATCTGTCCCGGAGGGCACTTCCTCAGAATTGTTTTTCTCTTCTGTCCCCGGTTGTGTTGTCCCACCTGACTCCGATTCTGCTGTCTCATTTGTCCCCGATTCTGCTGGCTCATCTGGCTCCGGTTCTGCTCCGCTCATGGCAAATAATGTGGTTACAGCAGGATAACTGATAGTATCTCCGGAAACAATCGTTGTAACCTCAAACTCCCCTGCATCGCCCTTCCACACAAGGGTTAATGTTGCGGAATTTTGCTCCGCAATCACCAGTTGGAAGGAAACAGTAGTAGTTTCCGCAGTCAGCTTAGGATCGTAATATTGGACGTTTTCGTTGCTTGCGGCTCCGATCCCAATTATGTAATAGCCCCTAGTAGCTTCGTCGCCGACCCACGTCAACGTGACGGTGTATGTCCCGGATTCCAGGTGATACACGCCAGAGGTGGGAAGCATTTTCGTGTCTGGCTCTGACTCTGATTTTTTCACCACGTTCACGCCAAAATAATCTGCCGTGGTCACTGTTGCGACAGAGGCGGAGCAATTGTCGTCAAAAAACCAGGCGTAGGTGGCGCCGGCAAAAAGCGCGCAGGAGATGAGCATGGCAAGAGCACTCCCCCAAAGCATGCTGCGGGTGGAACGCTTTATTGTCCAACGATCATGATGTTTCATAGGCTGTATAGACAACGCATGTACTGCGCCGTTTTCCTCCTTTTGCGATATTCGGGCCATCAAAAGGCACATCGTCGGGTTTTGTTGGGGACCCCGGATTGATATGCCCTTTGATGGCCCCTCCCCCGAGGGGGGGAGGGTGTTCATGATGCTTAACTGATGGGGATCACTTCACCGTCAATGGTCAGCACCAGATCGCTTGCCGCAGAATAAATGTTCAGATAGCTGCCCAGATCCTCGTCGGCGATCTCGGCTCCGTCAGCAAAGAAGGTGCAATTGTTCAAAGTAACCTTTGCGCCGCTTGCTCTCACAGAGAGGAGATACTGCTTGTTGCCGGTGGTCTGATTTGCCTCAATGCGGCAGTTGTTGAAGGTCAGCTCGACACCGGTTGTGCCCTCATTGATAACAACCGTAGCAAAATTGTTCCAACCATCGGCATTATAGCCCTTGTCGTTGTTACCGATCAGCGTGCAGTTCTCAAAGGTAGCCTTTGTGCCGGCAGACCAGGTCTGGAATGCACACCAGCCGGTAAGGGTAGTGTTGCGGATCGTAGCCTTAACATTTTCATTGGCGCTGGCAATATTCAGTGCATAGTAGTTGGCAGAAACAGAGGAATTGTCCGCTACGATGGTAACATCAGTGGTGCCGTATACGGAGACGCCACGGGTGTATGTGCCGGTTGTGGGGCCGACAACGTCAACGTTGGAGAGAGTAAGAGTGAGTGGCTCTTCGTTTTCGGTAATATTGATCACGCGGTCGGCGTTATCGGGAACGAGAAGCTGACCGTTTTCGCCGCCGTAGATCGTAACATCGTTTTTGATCTCAATAACTTCGGGCATCTGAACAGGGGCGGTCAGAATGACATCCTGGCCGTTTGCCAAAGCGGCAGCCAATTCATCAGGAGACGCAACGGGAATGGCGTACTCGGCGTTCTCATCATACTGATTGGTCGTGCTGTCGTACTCCACGGTGTCCTGCGTTGCAACAACGGTGATAGCGATATTGTCGATGGACTTGCCCTGATACTCGTTGCCGGCGGATTCCAGCATATGGCCGGAGATGGTCAGGGTAGCAGCATCGTTAGCGGCCAGAGATACTTCCTGATCAACAGCATAGGTCTGTCCATTATTGGTGATCGTCCACTCGATGACATCATTCAGCTCGGCATCGCCCTGAATACCGGTGATCTGAATCTTGTACTTCAGCGCCAGATTGCCCTTGTTGACGATGCGCAGCTCGGGCAGCTCATAGGTGCAGCCCGGCTCCCAGAGGATCTGCTCATTGGCAGGAGCGCCTGCTGCCTTCTTCCAAGTAAGCGTCTGGCCCTTGGCGTCAACCCAAGTATTTACAGTTCCGTCATCATTCCATTCGGTTGCCATTTCCAGTGCCACGTCCAGCGTGCCGGCCTGGATGGTGTTCACGGCAGTAGATGCGCTGTCGGTGAACCATGCGAAGGTGGTGCCCACCAGCATGGCGACGCACAGCAGCATTACCAGCAGCGACAGCGCCAGCGTGCGTTTTGTGGTTCTTTTGTGGTTCATTGTGTTTCTCCCCTCTTATTTTGTTAATATGTAATCGGCTTTCGCCGTTTACAACAAGTTGGCAGCTTACAGGGCCATCAAAAGGCACATCGTCG
Organism: uncultured Clostridia bacterium; assembly: GCA_945915065.1. Lineage (GTDB taxonomy): Bacteria > Bacillota > Clostridia > Oscillospirales > Oscillospiraceae > Vescimonas. The sequence continues at coordinate 30,542 of CAMEER010000008.1, forward strand.
GGTTTTGCCGGAGCCCCCGGATTGATATGCCCTTTGATGGCCCCTCCCCCCGAGGGGGGAGGGAGCACAGACCGATTTCAGTCTTGGTTAACTGTATTCAAAATAAGACCAATATTTGCTGTTGCCGTAGTCATTCCGATGAAGGTATTGTTCTTGCAATTACCCGCGGTTGCATTCCAATTGCCGACGATCTTACCGATAGCAAGAGTCTTTCCGCTCAAGATATTCTCGCCTTTTACCGTGACATTCGTCAATTTATTGCCGGTAATCTCTCTGCTGTCGCCACATACATAACCCACAACACCGCCGACCTTATACTGACCGGACACGATGCAGTTTTCCATGGTGCAGTTGATAACATCACCGTAGTTATAGCCAACGATGCCGCCCGTCCACTTGCCGCCGGTGACGGAGCTGTTTTTCACGGTGACATCGCTGATTTTGGCACAGGCGTCGGAAGACACGATACCGACAGCGCTATCTCCAGTTGCACCGGTCAAAATCACGTTTACATTCTCGACAACCAGATTGGAAATACCCCTATTTCTGCCCTGGAACAGGCCGATATTTATGTTGCCACTGTTTCTGATGGTGACGTTCTTGATGGTATGACCCTGACCATCAAAATCAAAATCCTCCATATTTCCAAAGCCGTTGGGCAGAACGATGTTCGCAAGGTCAATATCCGCGGCCAATTTGATGTGTCTTGCAGTAGCACCGGGATACCAAATACAGGTATGAGACCATTCTTCTGGGTAGTCGGAACGGTGCTTTTGATACGCCGCTGCGGGATCCAGCACATAGGCGAAGTACAGCAAGGATTCCGCATCATGGATAGTGATAGTTCCGGTTATATTGTTGGTGCCGTCATGAGCGGTATTGCTCTTTTCCTCCACCACGAAGCCCGCCGGAACCACAGAAGCGTCCGCTTTGTATTTCGTAGCAATTTCGGAAACTATAGCGGGATACTTGGCATTAACATCATACTGATTGTTGTTGCTGTCGTACTCCACGGTGTCCTGCGTGGCCACAACGGTAATAGCAATGCCGTCGATGGACTTGCCCTGATACTCGTTGCCGGCGGATTCCTGCATATGCAGGGAAATGGTGATCGGCTCAGTGCCACTCTGGGCGGCCAGTTTGCCCCATGCGTAACCGTCAGGATCCGTGGAATCGAGGGCGTCCTTCAGAGTAGTATTGGTAGATGTGCCGTTCATGTAAACGTCAAGCACTTCTGCCAGTTCCAGATCGCCGGTTGCAGCAGTGATTACCACCTTGTACTTCAGCGCCAGGCTGCCTGCGTTCTTGATGACGATGGGCTGGAGCTTGTAGGTGCAGCCGGGCTCCCAGAGGACAGAATCATCCTCATGGCCTTGTGCCTTCTGCCAGCTGAGCGTCCGACCCTCAAGGGAATTGCCCTGTTCGTCAAGCAGCCGGACGTCCAGCGTGCCGGCCTGGATCTTGTTCACCGCAGTAGATGCGCTGTCGGTGAACCATGCGAAGGTGGTGCCCACCAGCATGGCAACGCACAGCAGCATTACCAGCAGCGACAGCGCCAGCGTGCGTTTTGTGCTGTTTCTCTGCTTCATGTTGTTTGCTTCCTTTCATTTGTTTTTTATGTAATCGGCTTTCGTCGTTTACAACCGCTTTAAAGCCGAGCGGCGTTTTTGTCACTCTCTGTTCGATTCCGATATATCGCTTGCCGTATCGGCGTTTGCCGCGCTTTTCTCAGCCTGCTGAGAGACAAGCTGTGATTTGAGCGCCAACAGCTCCGCCATCATCTTTTGATTTTCGGCGCGTTCCGCTTCCAGCTTTGCGCGTTCTTCCTTCATCTCATCCATCTGCTCGCGCTTGTACTGGCGGAAAAGCTGGACGCAGTTCATGCCCTGAAACAGGATCAGAAGCAGGAAGGGGATCAGGATGCAGACGATATAGCCCGGCGTCGTTTTCAGGAACTGGAAGAATGCGCCGGCTTTGGGGATGCGGGACTGGTATTTGCCCAGCACATAGCTGTAGGTCACCACGCCTTCATCGTCGGTATTGGTGGTGGTACCGTAAGTAATGAAGCCGGGATTCCCCTCGGCGTCCGTGGTCAGCTGCCGGATCTTGTGGGTGACAACCTCTCCGTAGTTCTCCGCATTCTGCGAGCGGTACGCGATGATGTCGCCAGCCTGCAGCGTGGCGGGGTCAGTTTCCTTGATCAGCACCAGATCGCCGGCGTTGAAGTCTGTGGCGCTCATGGAATCCGACAGGACGATGTACGCCCGGTAGCCGAACAGCGTCCGTTCGTCCCGGTCGAACACCGTGACGGATACGATGGTGAAGACCATCATAAAGGCCGCGACGGCAATGACCAGCCAGAACAGTACCTTCCTGACCACATTCCATACCGTCTTTACGGGACTGCTTTTTTCCTCCCGGGCAGGCCGGTCAATCATTTCGTGAGGCATCTTTTACTCAAACTCCTTCTTGTCGTTGTTTCTCGTCTGCACCGCCTTGGCGGACAATTCAAAGGTAAGCGTCTGGTTCTGTCCGCTGTTATCCGCGCCTTCCGGATAGTGGAACAGGATCGTCAGTTCCCGTCTTTCGCCGACACCCAAAACATCATCGGCCGCCGCCACCTTGGCGTTGCTCAGGGAGGCTGCCGTGCCCCTGTAGAGGATCTTGTCGCCCTCCTGAATGGTGATCTCCAGAACGTTGGCAAGACCGCCGGCAACCTTATCAAAATACAGCTTATAGTAGACCTCGCAGGTGCTTTCGTTTTGAATAAAGAAACCCTTTTTCACGGTCATGCCCGGTTCAAACAGGAATTCATGTTCCTCAATGACAGGCTTACCGTCGTTCAGGTTGATATTCACCGAGCCGGTCTGGAACCGATTCTCCTTTACGGAAACGTGAGCCATGACCAGCGCATAGGTGGTGATGCAAAGGCAGATGGCCAGAAACACCGCCAGAAGGATGGCACAAGTGAGTTTTTTTGCTGTCTTATTCTGCTTATTACCCATGACGATGTGCCTCCCTTCTCCGCCAAACGGGAAGAATTACCAACACGATAAGCGCGGCGGCGGCTGCCACCGTGAAAATGACGATATGGCTGTCATCGCCGGTTTTCGGGGAGTCCAGATGGCTCTGCTCCTTGCCCTCCACCCACCAGTGGAAATCCGCGACCAGTTCCTGGTTCTGGTAGTCGTTGCCGACGCTGGTGTCCAGATAGGCGGTAAGCTCATATTCCAGATCACTGGTGGTGCTGCCGCTGGCCGTGAGCTTGTGGTTCACCGACCGGGGCATGTCCCGCATCAGCCCGTCATAAAGTATCTCGCCGGTGTTCAGCAGCTCGACACGGAGCTTCAGCACCTCGGCCAGCTTTTCATAGCGCGGACGGATAATCGCGCGGAAACGGACGGTAACATCGCCGGAGTGGCTGACGCGAACGTTGTAATTCTGGGTTACGGCATCGCCCGGCAGCATATTTACCACGTTAAAAGGTGTGTTGTCAGTCGAGTGATTACGGTACAGCGAAAGCGTGACCCGCCGCGCCTGCCCCGAGGCGGACAGGGAAACGGCACTCTGCGTCCGGCTGCCGCCCAGCGTTGTACTTGTCCGGTATGCCGCCGTCTCTGCGTGGGCAGAACCGGATGTGATATTGCCGGGAATGCTTACGGTGGCAGAATCCCCATGCGCAGAGGCCCGGATAACCGTGACGGCAAGGGCAGCCAGACTGACTGCCAGTAAAGCGGCAAGCACGATGATCACGATTCGGAGTTTTTTCAGCTTTTGCGGCGATTCCATGGAGCGCCCTCCTTCTGCTATCATGTTGCTATTTTAGCAGCGCTAATGCAGCGCCAATTTTAGATGTATCAGTATCTGTACTGCTTCTTCACAATCCTCGATACATGATAAGCTGGCGTCACCGAAAAAGGCAAATTCGCCAGTTGTTTCTATTAAAATTAATCTTTTGAATTGGACATAAGGCCAATGACTTTATGACTTTAAATTAATAGCTCTCCATATTTGTCAAAATTCGACATATTTCGACACAAAAAGGATAGCACCCTTGCACTAAAGTGTCAAGGAAAAATTGTATGCATCAAAATTTTGTAACCGTCAAATCTACCAGCGCATAGACTCCCATGGGATAATAGTGTTGGAACGCTCCGGAACGTTCCAACACTATTCAAGTTTAGGAGGGACTTGCAGTGACATCAACAGAGCTGAAGCACCAGGCACGGCTGCAGGAATGGGCAGCAGAAATTCAAGATTGCAGGAGTAGTGGTTTATCCGTCCGGCAATGGTGCAGGCAGAGAGGAACCACACCCACCACATATTATCGATGGGAACGCGAGTTGTTATCCATTGCTGGTACAACGATGACACAGCTTGAAACACCTGCCGTTGCGTTTGCGGAATTACCAGTACCGAAACAGGCGTGCTGCAACACAGCGGAACGATCCGCTACACTGCGAGTGGGTAATGTCAGCATAGATGTCTATCCGCAGTGCGGCGCAGAGCAGATGAAAATGCTGGTTGAGATCCTCCGCACATGCTGAACGACTTTACCGGAGCCGACAAGGTTTACATCGCCTGTGGCTACACCGATCTGCGCAAAGGGATCGACGGTCTGGCCAGAATGGTTCAACAGCAGTTTGCATTGGATCCCTTCACCAACACACTGTTCCTGTTCTGCGGGCGGCGCAGAGACCGGATTAAGGGACTATACTGGGAAAAGGACGGTTTTATTCTGGTCTACAAGCGGCTGGAACAGGGTGCATACCAGTGGCCGAGGAGTGAATCCGAGGTACGTTCATTGACGCCGCAGCAGTACCGCTGGCTGATGGAAGGTTTACAGATCGAGCAGCCAAAAGCCCACCGCCCGGTGTCTGGACTGAGCATGATATAAGGCAAACAAAACTGATAAAAGCATTGAAAATGCTGGCTTTTTGGCGCTTTCTGTGGTATAATTTTCTTATGAAAAACGAGAAAAGAACTGCCACAAAGAACGCGGAAATGGTGACCATCTCACGCGCAGAATATGAATCTCAGCAGGCACAGCTTACTGAGCTGAAGCTCCAGAACCAATGGCTTCTGGAGCAGTTGGGCCTTGCTAAAAAACGGCAGTTTGGCTCATCCTCAGAGAAGCTCCAGGAGGAGCTGGTGGGCCAACTGTCGTTAAGCTTCAATGAACTGGAAGCCTACGCATTTGGCACCAAGTCCACTGCCCCGGAACAGATCGCCGTGAAAGCCCATGCGCGCAAGCGGCAGTCCGGCAATGTCCTGGATGTCGTTCCGGAAGGGACGCCCACCGAGGTGGTGGAACACCGCCTGAGCGGCGAAGAACTTGTCTGCGCGTCCTGCGGCAGCAGAATGGAGGAGATCGGCAAAGAGATCCACCGTACACTGCAGATGAAGCCCGCGCAGTTCTGGATCCGCGAGGACGTGTATTATACCTATGCCTGCAAGAACTGTGAACTGAAGACCGGCGAAGCCAACATTCTGAAAACGCCGAAGGAGCCTGCACTGCTGCCCGGCAGCTTTGCTTCCGCAGAGGCGGTGGCGCATATTGCGGTACAAAAGTTTGTAATGTTCTCGCCGCTGTACCGCTTGGAGCAGGAGTTTCACCGCCAGGGCCTGAAGCTGTCCCGGCAGACCATGTCCAACTGGCTGCTGAACTCCTCGGAGATGTGGCTGCAGCCGATCTACAACGCGCTGCATAAGCAGCTCTGCAAAGAGTCGGTGCTGCATGCGGATGAGACCACCCTGCAGGTACTGAAAGAAGCAGGGCGGCCATCCACCAGCAAATCCTATATGTGGCTGTACCGAACCAGCGGCTGTACGGAGCATCCCATTGTTCTGTACGAATACCAGCCCACGCGGAAAGCGGAGCATGCGGAAACCTTCCTGAAGAACTTTTCCGGATGGCTCCATGCGGATGGGTACCAGGGATACCACAAACTGCCGGGGAATATCCGGGTGGTTGGGTGCTGGGCTCACGCACGGCGAAAATTTGATGAGGCTCTGCAAACGCTGCCCAAAGAAAAGCAGAAAGACGCTCCGGCAGCGATTGGCGAATGCTATTGCTCCCGGCTTTTCAAGCTGGAAGAGGCTTTTGCAGATCTGACGCCGGAAGCACGGCATGAGAAGCGGCTGGAACAGGAAAAACCTGTTTTAGACGCGTTGTTGTCGTGGGCAAATGAGATGCAGGCGAAAACAGCGCCAAAATCCGCAATGGGCAGGGCGCTCCATTACCTGTTGGAGCAGTGGCCCTACTTGATCCGCTATCTGGAGGATGGCCGTCTGGAACTGAGCAACAATCGTGCGGAACGCAGCATTAAGCCCTTTGTGATGGGAAGGAAGAACTGGCTCTTTGCCAACACACCGGGTGGTGCGCAGGCCAGCAGTGTGATCTACAGCCTCATTGAAACGGCGAAAGAGAACGGCTTGGATCCGTACCGATACCTGCTCTGGGTCCTGCGGAATGCTCCCGTTCTGAGCCAGTCGGACGAACCTTGGGCCGAACAGCTCTCACCCGCCAATGCCCCGGATGAATGCAGAATACCACTGAAATGAAACCATGCCCTCCCTGCTTGTACACTGGGAGGGCATGGTTTTTATACGCCGTCAGATTTGACGGTTACAAAATTTTTGTCGGCTTGTTGAGCAGGCTTACGGAAGATCTGCTGTTCACTAACAGGTTCAGCCCACCTGTGCCGCAGCGGCACAGGTGGGCTGAAGTGGTGTTATTCAGTTGTCGTGGGGTTTTCCGGAGACGCTTACGGGGCTTGTACATTGGTAGAGTTGTCGCTTATCACGTTTCTGTGCAACATATATTGAGACAGCGTGGGCTACGAGGGGCTATGCTTCTGGTTCGGACTCTGCCCTCTCACAAAACACTACATATCGTTGGTAGTTATGGCGATATGGGTGGCAGGTAATCAGCGTTACCAAATCGCGGCCCTTCTGTATCAGCAGCTGGTTAATGTCAGTGGGATAGATGACCCGCAGTTCCACTACACGATAGACAAGCGTTTCTCTGAAGTTCTCAATATAGATCTCATCCCCGATCTCCAGAGCCTCAATGTCTCTAAACATGGCGGCTTTACTGTATCCCCGGTGTGCGGCGATAACACAGTTGGTATTAACGCCGCCAATGGGGTAAGAGGTTTCCGTCAGGTGCACTGCGCCGAGACGCATATTCTCATTATTTGCGCCCAGCAGAATGGGCAGCTCAATATCCATTTTGGGAATGGAGATAAAGCCAATGACATTGCCCTCCAGCCCATACGCAGACAGATCAATGTTTGACCTTTCATAGGAAAACGGATCAGTCAAATTCCGCTGCTTTTCCAGATACAACTGCTCGTTGCGCCGCATCAACTCCTGATATAGATCTTCAAAGGGCAGGTCTTCCGTTTGCTTTTCCACCTGTCCTCTGAAAGTGTCCACCTGCACCTGCACATCTTTGTTGTACAACCAGTTTGTATAGAGCGGATAGAGAAGTACCACAGCTCCGCAAACAACCAGCAGGAGTGCGATCACTGTAAGACAGGGGGAGACTTTTTTCTTCCTGCTCACGGCTTTCTGAGTTTTTTCCACAACCGTTTCCCCCCATTCATGTCTTTCCGGATCACAAACGGTATACCCACCGCCAGCAGCAGTAAGGCCACACCAATCAGCACACCCTTGTAGTACAGGTGGATGTTGATGCCGGCAACCCGCAGGTTCGCTGTGCTGCCACCTGTGGACTCCTGCGGCGGAACATACTCCGTCCGCGAACCACGGACCAAAAGCCGGTGGGTATTTACCGCATAGGGCGTACAGGTAACTAAGGTGATGTAGTCCTCTCCCTCTACCGCCACCAGATCCTCCAGCTCATTGGGCTTAACGGTTTTGATTTGATCTACCTGATACGCCAGAGTTTGATCCAATACATGAATATAGAAATAGTCTCCTATCTTTAATCTGTCCAGACTTGTAAACAGTTCCGCGTTAGGCAGGCCACGGTGACCGGTGAGAACCGAATGACGAAAAGCGCCACCGATGGGCAGAGCGGTAGATTCGATGTGTCCCACGCCCTTTTGCAGGACTTCATCGCTTGTCCCATGATAGACCGGCAGATAAACGGATATCTTTGGGATCTCCAGATATCCCATAACGCCGTCGATGTTAAGCACATCTGCATAGTTCTCCGGCAGTGCATATCCACTTCCCGGCACAAAAGGATCGTGCACTGGATCACCGGCGAGGTTTTCATTATACTCCTCTGCCTTTTTCCATTCTGCCTCCAGCTCTGACACATCGTTGGTCTGGATGCTGTGCTGATACTCCTGAATGACAATGGCCTGATTCTTTTCCGCAAGATAGTTACTGACCGTCGGATAGAAAAACACAGCCGCGCCTATGATGACGAGAAGTCCGGCGATAACAGGCATGAGCCAATCTGCCCGTACGCTTTTTCGCGGCTGCTCAGATGTACTCATGGCTGTGCCTCCCCGTTTTACTGCGGATCAGGGCAATGGAGCAAAGGCGGATCATTCCGCCTTGCGCCTTTTGCGGTTCAGGAAGAACAGCACCAAGCCCGCACCCATGAGTGCCACACCCACGGCGGTGAAAAGAACCGTACCGATACCACCCGTGGTCGGCAGTTCAAAGCCCTGACTGTTCTGCACGGTGACCGGCACAAGGCCGGTTACCAGATCTTCCTCCCCGACCTCTACGCCACCGTCATAGTCACTGTCAGCAATAGTGATCTCGATGGGAGTGGAGATTTTATTATAGCCGGCGGGAGCCTTTGTTTCCTTAAGATAGTAAGTCCCCGCATCCAGACCGACCAGCCGGAGCTTACCCTTCATACCATTTGCAGCATGCTCGCCGCCGACGATCAGAACGGTAGTACTGCTGCCCTGTTCATTCTCCTTTGCAAGACGATAAACACCTTCATTATCACTGATAGCAATAAATCTGAGTGCCTCGCCCCCGCTGGATTTTGACAGTTCGAACTCCGCACCGGGCAAGGGAGTAGGTGTGGTGTTCTTATTCGTCTTTGTAACATCGATACCGTAGGTGTAAACCGTGACTTTGTCCGCCTTGGAATTCCAGGAGTTTGCATCATAAGGGTTGTTGCTGTAATCCAGATAGGCCTCGTTGGGGTTACCTGCGGAGCCGATCACAGCATTCTCGTTCAACACCGCCTCATAGTGGATATGTACCTTTTCATACCCGTTGATTTGGTCATAGTCAAAATTGACCGTAAAGCTGGTGGAGGCCGAGTTGCTGGGACGAACGTACGTAATGGTATAGTCTCCTGACTCTTCAGACAGCAAGGTTTCAGCCCCGCCGGCAGCAACACCGTACACCTTAATGGAGGAGGAGTCCAGCGTCAGTCCGTTAGAGAGCTTATCGCTGATGGCGTAATTTTTCACGATCGCATTAGCGGGATACTGGGGAATATCCGCCCGGAGGTCAAAGTTAATGGTATCTCCGATACTGGCGTTATCGCTTCCGGTGATCTTGTCTGGGGTGCTGACGGAACCCTTGCCCGTGGGATGCCCGTCGCTATCCTCGTTGATGGACTTATCCAGCGAGGGTTCAGAGGCCTTTACCGTTATCGTGGCAGGCGAAGTCATTTCCCACTTTTTACTGGTTTCATTCCATTGGGGAACCAGATTCACAGCAGAGGGACGGTAGACTTTCATGCCGTTTTCGATGAGAATGAGATAATTGCCCATATCCAGATTGGTAATATCGCCGCTGCCGGTATGGTTGGTAGGAGTCAGTGCAACGCTGCCGCCCTTGATCGCCGCTGCCAGCTCATCATAAAACTCAGCTGCCGCGTCTGCACCCACCTTCTTCGTATTAAACTCATTGGCATCGCGGTAAGCAGAATAATTTGCATCTACCCATGTCTGTACGCTGGCAACCCAACGATATACCGGATCCACCGGCTCGTTTTTATCGAAGTCGTAATTCACGTCCATCAGTCGGTATGCACTCACGGTAACGTCGTCTTCAACACCGTTCACCGTAATGGTGCCTTTATCCGTACTCAAAATGGCAAAGGTCGCGGTACTCAGTGCACTGACCGCCATCAGCAACGCCAGGCACAGAGCCGTTATCTTGGAAAGAACTCTACAGGTTTTCATTTGCTAAACAACTCCTTTTTTATCTAGAATTATTTCTTGCGGATCTTCATAATAATCTGCGTATCAATTCGGTGACTCACACCGCATATTCAAGTCACTGGCACCGTTTACCGCGGGATCTGCGGCTGAAGAATGCCAGCAGCAGCAAAGCGCCGCCGCCCATCAGAACCGTTCCGCCCACGGCAAACAGGATCGTGCCGATGCCGCCGGAGGAAGGGAAGTCCACCGACTGCCGGTTGGGGAGCAGCAGTTTCCCGGCGGAGGTACTGATAAACGCGGGAGGCTTAGTGCTGCCCACTGCCGTGATCTGTGGCTGTTCTGTGCCTTCCGTCAGAAGAATCTTCCACTGGCCGCCGGGACGTATCCGTCCGGCAGGCGCTTTGGCTTCTACCAGCCGGTACTCACCCGCCGGCAGATTTTGGAAGTTCACGAGGCCATCAGTGTCGGTGATAACGGTGCTCACAAGTTCCCAGTTGCTTGCCGGGGCGTTCACATCGATCAGTCCGTCATCGGCAGAGCCAATAAGCCTATACAGGCGGAATTCCGCACCAGACAGCGGCAAAGAGGTGTTTTCTGCCGCCACTTTCGTAAAGCTGAAGTTCCAGCAAAGCATAATGCCTACCTTGGCCGGCTCAGCGTACACACGAGGAACCTGTTGTGTTGTATAGGCATAACCAAAACTGTTCCATCCGATGCTTCCCGCTGTGGAGGAGCTTCCCGGCCCGCCGGAAAACTCCACAGTCAACTCTGCGCCGGGCTTAAACTCTGCCGTGTCCATCAATTGAAGGCGGAAGGCTTTCGCCGTATTCGGGGCAACAGTCGTGCTGAAATTTGTCCCGCCGCCTTTCCAGTCATCCACAGTATAACCGGTGGCAGGTACCGCGGTCGTATAGCTGATCACGTAGTCGGTACCAGCGGTAAGCGTTGTGTTGTTCAGCTTTACCACGAAGTTAGGATTTGACCAAATATAAAACTGGAAAGTACTCCCTCGCGAAGAGCTCGTATTGACCACGCCGGTATCATTAATGGCAGGCACCTTGTCAATCAAGACAAAATTCGTATACGTTGCGTCACTGGTGTTTCTTACGGAGCAAGTATACCGTGCGTTGCCGCCCTTCTTGATAGAGATGTAATTGACCGCATCGGATCCGGATACGCTGTTGTTGGGATTACTGCCCTCCCGCACGCTTTTCACCGCACTACTGCCGCTGTCGGCTATGGGAAAGACCGAGGCATTATCCTTGACGCCGATCAGATAGGTATTGTCGCTGTTATAGACCGGTAAGCCGCTGGATACTCTGACGTCACCGCCCAGTGTGAACTGCGCCGTATTGATGTAGTTGATGCTATACAGATCTGCGGCGGTATAACGGGTGTAAATGCGTATCGTGGCCGTCTTTCCTGCTGCCAGCGACACCCCCGAGATCGTCACCCGCTGGTGCGCTTCTCCGTTTTTCGGAGATGTCGTGGTGGTGGTTACCGTGCCTGTCAACGGAATGGTTTCACCGCTGATCTTTTTCGCCACCGTACTGCCATTCGTAATAATCGCATACGGATACGGGATGTCGTCCGTTATCGTGGCGTTGGTTATGTTGGTATTGCCCGTATTCTTTACGGTGATATCCCAGCAGACCACGTCGCCGAAGCGCAGAGTATTGATGCTCTTTACGGCACCGGTCGTTGCCTGCTCCCAGGTCATTTCCGTCCCAACCGAGCCTGCCACGCAGCCTGCCGCTGCTTTGTCAATACCCACCTCATATGACGGCGGATAGATCGTAACTGTGGCCTTATATGTCTTTGCCGCTATCCGCTCACCGTCCGCCATATTGCGAATGACTTCTTTACCATTTATGATCTTTTTTGCTGTCATAAAGCCGGGATTTTCCGTTACGCGAAAATCCTGACCTGTTTTCAGCGTCGCCGTATTATCCCACTGGGCCGGATCTGGATTCGTGTTCCGATCCACTAACACTCCATAGCAAAAAACAAACGCCTGACCCGGTTTCAACACCAAATTTCCGCCACTGGTGCTTGTTAAAGTAAATCGATATGTTGTATTTGCGGCGCCTGATACTCTATTAGCAGATATTTTTCCGCCCACCAGTGTATAGCCGTCCGGTACACCGTTCAGGCATACCTTCGCAATCTGCGCAATTTTATCCGTGGATAGAGAAAAATTATTCAGTGGGCCAATATAGGTGTAGCCAAACACGGCATCATACTGGAAGTTATAGCCATTCGCCGTCATCTGCTTGTGCGCCGGCGCCAAGAGAAGAGGGCCAAACGTATAAGGCTTCGTGTTATATACATAGCTACACGCATTCTCCGGAAGAATGTCATCTATCTGTTGAACTGCCAGATCCGTCCCACTGGCGCTGTCGTTGGCGATCACGATCATATATCGCACATAATCTAGACTCTCGTGGGTACCATCCGCGTTGTAAGAGCTTCGGGAATCGCCCCAGAAAGATAGATCTGCCACATCTCTATCTCCGGCAACTCCTACGTTGCCTCTCGGACGTGTGCTGACTGTGCTAAACCCGCTGACGCTCTTCTGGAAGTACAGGAGATCTTCTCCTTTCTTATAGTAGAAGTCCGTTCCCTCCGACAGGTCTACACCGTCCTGCACAATCGTCACATGGTTGTGCAGCATGATCAGATTCGGCGCTTGGCCGCCGGTGATCCCCCAGGAGGTATCCTTGCCCTGGTTCTTATCTGCCTGACTTTTTTCAAAGGCGTCGCTGATCTGAACACGGTAGGAAATGACCACCATATCCCCGGGGGCCAAAGGCTTTTCCAGCGTAAAGTTGATGATCTTCGCTTTGGCGCTGCTTACATCGGCAGCCGTGATGGTCACCGTTTTCGGCAGCACCGTATTGTCCAGCCGGTTGTTGCCCTCGTCCACCACATAGGAATTCACCGTGATCTCTCCCGGCTCCAAGCCCTTCGTGGTGAGATAGTCCTTCAGCGGATTGGCACTGTTCACTGTCAGCGATTTGTCGGACATGTTCTTGTAATTGATGGTAAAAGTGACGTAATCTCCCGGATTCAGCGGATTCGTCGTGTTATCCACGGGCTTGCCGTCTTTCATTGCCGACTTTTTCAGATTACCGCTGTAGATAACGGTGACCGGCGCGTTGGCCTGCTCTTGCCGTTCGTTATAGTTCAGCGTCACCCGGTTGCGGGCATTGCCTCGTGTCTCTTCCTTCGCTTGCATGGTCAGCTTCGGCGCGGAAGTAACAGTCAGCGACGGCACCGTGCCGAATTCCCAGGTAACAGAAACTACGTCGGCAAGATTCTCCGTAATGGTCTGCCCATTCGCTGGGGTCGAAATATGGATGGTCTTGGAGCTGTCGTCGCTGTACCGCAGGATCAGATCGTAGGCGCTGATGCCGCTGTAGCTTCCGGTCTCTATCTTCGTCAGCGTCATATAGTTGCGCACATCCGCCAAGTCGTCGATAACACGCATGTTGGCGACAGCCTCTGTGGTGCCAAAGCCGGACAAGGTAAATACAGCGGAATTCCCGCCCTTGACCACCAGTGCTTTTCCGGCCTCCGGCACCGCTGTGCTGCCCTCCAGTGTGGCGCTCTTGCTGATTTTCAGTTTGGTGGGGTTCGTAGTGTGCGTAACCTTGGCTGTCCAGACTTTCAGCTGCTTAAGATTGGCAGGATCCGGCGCCGTCATGGTCATCGTATTGGACAGATTCCGGACGCTACTGCTAAGGGTGAAAGCGCTGATAAACTGTTTCACACCGGCTTCACCCGTTTCGATACCGGGAAAGACGAGCTTTACATCGGCATACAGCGTTCCTCCCGCCGGAATGCGGACGTTTTCCCAGCAGATCCGGTTGCTGCCCTCTGCCATTGTCGCCTGGCCGAACTGGCTATTGGTGATAATAACGTTTTCACCCAGCTTCCACTGGAATTCACTGTCATTATTAGGAGAAATATAAGGTTCAGGCAGGTCATCCGTCACCACCGCCACCGTCGCTGCATTACCCGTATTCTTCACCATAAGGCGGTAAACAATGGTGTCTCCTACATAAATCGGAGCAGAACGCATTCCATCTGCCTGAGTCTTTCCGTTGATGGAATAAATATACTTGGACATGGAGGGGTCAGGCTTGAAATTTGTGGTTTTTGAATATGTACCGCCGCTTCCGCCTTTCCATTCCAGCTTTGCCAGATTACTGGCGCTGATACTGGACACCGTGCCGCTGCTGTTGGCGGGAACATAGATGGAACCCTCGTATGTGATAGACGCGGTGGTGGGGGTGCTTGTGGTTCCGCCAGGCATGCTGGGAATATTCCAGGTAATGTAAAAAGAGGTGCCTTGGCGCACATATGTGCCGACAATATCCTCCTCATTGTCGCCCAGCTTCCACTTTCCCGTGATGGTACCGCTGTCACCGGGATCAGGTTTCGGCATTAACCCACCGCTCATGATATCGGTGATGCGCACATTGTCGACGTCCTTTGTCTCATCACCTTCATTGCGGATGGTCAGCGTATAGGGGATGCTGTAGAGATCCTCCCTGGAAGGATTCTCCAGCGGTGTTCCGGACTCCTTGTTCAGCAGCAGCTTGGGAAGCCGCTCCCGCACCAGCACAATGGAGGAAGACTCTTTGTTTCCCAACTCAGAGTTTGCTATGGCCGTATTGATAATCTGCTTGTTGGTGCCCATGTCGGCCGTACCTTGCACGGTGCCGGTAAAGCGCAGATAGATGGTCGGCCGGTAGGATGTGCTCGGATCGTTATCCAGTGTGTACGCAGGGAATGTCAGCGTATGCGATGTGGCGTTGTATGTCACGCTTCCACTGGCATAGTCGACCCACGTCTTCCCATCATAGCTGTATTGATAGGCGCGGGGATCCACAATCTGTGCCGGAAGCTGGTCGGTAGGCGTTATTTTCACACTGTCCAAGCCGCTGTTTTCGATCCGCACAGTATATGTGATCGTATCGTCTTCGTAAACGGAGGCACTGTTTCCCTTGTTGTTGGTCTTTTTGATCGTTATGTTGGCCGCGGGGCTGATCGCCGTGTCTGTTACGGAACAAGATTTCCATTCTCCCCCCTCTACAGAGGCTTCAGCTTTGTTGATGATCTCGGTGTTCGGGGCGACGCTGCTCTTGACCTTAACCTTCACGGTTTTTGTGAGAGTGCCGCCGGCGGGTATGGTCTGGTTTTCCCAGTACAGCACCGTCTTGCCATTCTCTGTCTTCACCGTGTATTCGCTGGAACCGGTTTCTGCTAGTTCCACCTCATCCGGCAGAGTATCCCGGATCGTTACACCGGACAGGCCAATAACACCAGTTTCCTCATGTACTTCGATCCTGTAGGTCAGCACCATGCGACCGTCTTCTTTGGAAACACTGCTGAATTTCTTTACAGTAAAGTCCTCTTCAGGCGCAACGATAGTTGTCGTTGTGTCCTTAAAACTTGTCACCATTTTATCCGTAACCCACGGTTCAGCGGAAAAGTCAACATGGTTCTTAATAGCATATGTACCGTCCAATACCTCCTTTTCCACATATAACTGTTCCTTTGCAAGTGTTACGGTCAGATTGGGGTTCGGCATCTCACAGATGTTATTTGTGCCGATGTTCTCTGGGTCGATGTTCTCTATGGCCTCAGAATAATCCGCCGTCTGCTCATAAACAAATTCCAGCGTTTTTTTATCCGAACTGATGGAGGCGGAGGAAATTCTTCTGCTGATTTCGACTCCTTGGCTGATTCCTTCGAGTTTGGACGGCACAATGGTAGCCACAACGGTTCCATCACTGCTCTTCAGCAACCAGGCGGAGTCATTGGAGGTGTCTACCGTTAACTCACCGCTTTTCACAAAGGTGACGTACCGTGGCAGCGTTAGCTTATCCGTCAGGGTAGCTTTTTTGGTAAAAATGGTGCCCAATCCCCCGTTTTTTGAGTTTGCCCCGATGGTATAAACCAGATCGCGGGCCAGAATCAAAGGCCGGTCATCCTCATTCACAGAGCCTGTCTTCTGCTTCACCACAGCGACCTTCGAGTTTTCCTGCTTGCTTTCTGTTTTAGTCACGCCTTCCCAATCGAAATCCGCGGTAAAGGTCAGCACTCCACCGCGTATCTCGACTGGGTCTATGGTAGTGGTAACTATAATATCTTTATCCTCACCTATATCCTTCACAGGGATCGTCATTCCCTGTGTGAAACCTTTGGGAAGGTCAAATCTGATCTGGGTATTGAGGGTTTCGCCCTGCTTTAGCGAAAAAGACAAGTAGGGTCTATCCTGATCCATCAGCAGATATATCACCGCATTCTTTTTCTCGCCCTGCGCAGTTTGTATCCCCGCTTCGATCTTATGGCCGTTTTTTTCGGTAAATTGGGTCATATACTGCTCGACGCCGGCAGGTAAATATATCTTTATTGAGGCATCTCCCGAGTTTGCGGAGGAGACCGTGGCCGACAACGCCATGATACCGGGATATCCGACCTTAACTGTCTCTTGTCCTTTAGGCGGAGCAAACGAAACCGTTACCCCATGACTAACCCCTTGACTTCCTCCATCACTTTCTCTTTCGTTTACCTCTTCGCTTCCATTAGCCGTAGCAATAACACTTTCTCCCAACAAAAGAAAGACAATACAAATGCACAAGCAAAAGGAAATAATGCGGCTGAACATATTATGGTGGGTTCTCATATCTATCGTCTCCTTTCGAGGAAATATCGCGAGGGAGCGTAATTCTTGTTATGTTCTGCAAAAAACGACAAAATTCGGCAAGTTTTGATTTTGTAAAGTATAGCACTCCTGCTCGGAGATGTCAAGATGTGCCGTCAAGAGTTATGCGAAAATTCGTGTATGTGTTACGATGATGTGTAACAAAAGGTAAAAAAGATAGCGAATAGGAGTGGCCTGTATTAAGGTTGAGTTGTCGAGACAAAAATGAAATGGGCAACAGCAAGAAAAAGCCGCTGACGCTTTTTGAGAAAACACTGGCTCAGATGGGCATCCGCCACAAGAAGATCAAACCATTTACGCCAAGGCATAACGGCAAGGTGGAGCGCAGCCACAGGAAAGATAATGAAGAATTCTATGCCTGCCACACATTCTATTCCTTTGATGACTTTGCCAAGCAGCTTGCTGTTCGGCAGAGACAATACAACAATTTCCCCATGCACCCGCTCAACTGGAAGTCTCCCAATGCCGTCCTTTTTTCTTTCCCCTTTGTGTCACACTTCATCGTAACACCTACATTAGTAAAATAATTGAAGTTTTATATTGCATTCGCATTTAGCCGGGGGTATAATTAGAGTGTGATGTGATGGATTGCACGCTGCCTCGCAGTCCTCACAAAAATAATTCTGAGAAAGTGAGGAAAGATGAGGACAATGAAAAAGAAATTAGTGGCCCTGCTGCTCTGTTTGGTGATGGCTCTGAGCCTGATTCCGACGACAGTTTGGGCAGCACTGGATACTGGACACAGTGCGCCCACTTGGGATGATTTGGAGACCCTGCTGGCGGGTAAAGTAAATATGGTCTGCGAGACGGAGAACAACCTCAGCCCATACGGCCTGCTGGAAAATACGCAGGACTACACTGTATATACCGTCAGCGAAGTGGCGAAGAACGCAGACGGCGTGTACACCTGCACTGTTACCATCATCAATGACAGCGGCGTGAGTAAATATATTGCCAGGTACAATGATGATACCAATAGCAAGCACGAAGCAGGCGACACAGACAATGACCTGACCATCACGTTGAAGTACGACAAGGAAAACAGCAATTGGATCGCTACCGACACGGCCACCATCTACGTCAAGTGCACCCCCGCGCCGGTTGCGCCCAACGCGCCCACTTGGGATGACCTGAAGACCCAGCTGGCGGGTAAAGTAAATATGGTCTGCGAGACGAATAAAAGCCACAACCACAACCACACATACGGCCTGCTGGAGAACACCTACAACACCAGCGAAGTGGCGAAGAACGCAAATGGCGTGTACACCTGCACTGTTACCATCATCAATGACAGCGGCGTGAGTGAATATATTGCCAGGTACAATGATGATACCAATAGCAAGCACGAAGCAGGCGACACGGCCAATGACCTGACCATCACGTTGGAGTACGACAAGGAAAACAGCAAGTGGGTCGTCTCCGCTACCGACAATACCGCCATCATCTACGTCAAGTGCACTTCTGAGCAGGAAGCTCCGGAAGCTCCCACCGCGGAAGATTTGGGAGGCTACAAACTGGTCAAGGTGGACTGCGACACCAAAAGCAGCCACGGTGAAAAGCTCTATCCGCTGCTGGACGGCACCTTTACCACAGAAGTTACCTTCAAGGATGGCATCTTCCAGTGTGTCATCACCATTACCAAGGACGGCGCGAAGGAGTATGTGAAGCAGTATGGTAAGGATCTGGGCAAGACCCATTCCCTGAAGAAGCTGGAGGATGCGACCATCACCCTGACGTACAAGGACAACAGTTGGGTCGTGGATGACAATGACAGCAGCGCCAGCATTCTCGCCAAGTGCTCCACCGGCAACAATAGCAACACCAATCCGTCCAAGCCGAGCGATGGCAAGCCTGTCACCTCTTCGAAGACCTTTGACGCCGGTATTGCGCTGTATGCCGGCCTGAGCATCCTGTCCCTGACAGGCGGCGCACTGGTCATCCGCAAACGCAAGGAGTTTTAAGCAGGAAATGACGCGCGGCGAAAGCCGTAACCACTATACCACTGAATAACAGCC
Organism: uncultured Clostridia bacterium; assembly: GCA_945915065.1. Lineage (GTDB taxonomy): Bacteria > Bacillota > Clostridia > Oscillospirales > Oscillospiraceae > Vescimonas. The sequence continues at coordinate 49,408 of CAMEER010000008.1, forward strand.
ATTCGGATGGCCAATGTCATAAAATAGGGAAAGCTGGACCTCACAGGAATGTGAGGTCCAGCTTTTTGTCATCATTTCAAAAAAACTTGACAAACCGGTGAAAATGCGCGGCCTTTTTGCGATCTGCGGATAGCAACGGTGGTCAACCAAGCGAAAAGGTGCATGACAACATAGCAGATTGAAAAATCTGCTTAAAAAGGACTATTCAAACGCCCGGATTTATGCCACTCCGTAAAGGAAGCTAACCGTGTGTTTAACGGATTATTCTGCTTTCATCATTCTGTATGCGCAGCTTCCATGATATTTTTTCTCTTTTTGTAAAAAGCTCTTGCAAATCAATATATTGTGTGGTACTATTTAAGAAACACAATATAAGACGTCTCACAAGTCAATAATCAGATAGAGAAAGTAGGAATCATCATGATCGTTATCAAAAGAAACGGCTCCGAGGTCGGTTTTGACATTACGAAGATCATCGCCGCCATCACCAAGGCCAATGATACGGTGGACGAGAGTTCCCGTATGACGCCGATCCAGATCCAGCGCATCGCCCAGTCGGTCGAGCTCTCCTGCCAGAAGATGAACCGCTCCCCCTCTGTGGAGGAGATCCAGGATCTGGTGGAGCACCAGATCATGGCCCACGGCGCCTTTGAGGTGGCCAAAAACTATATCACCTACCGCTATACCCGCTCTCTGGTGCGCAAAAGCAACACGACCGATGATAAGATCCTCAGTCTGATCGAGTGCTGCAACGAGGAGGCCAAGCAGGAGAATTCCAACAAGAACCCCGTGGTCAACTCCACCCAGCGGGACTATATGGCCGGCGAGGTGAGCCGCGACCTGAGCGAGCGCATCCTGCTGCCCACCGACATCGTGGAAGCACACCGGGAGGGCATCATCCACTTCCATGACTCCGACTACTTTGCCCAGCACATGCACAACTGCGACCTGGTGAATCTGGAGGACATGCTGCAAAACGGCACCGTCATCACCGGCACGCTGATCGAGCGGCCCCACAGCTTCTCCACCGCCTGCAACATCGCCACCCAGATCATCGCCCAGGTGGCCAGCAACCAGTACGGCGGCCAGTCCATCTCCCTGACCCATCTGGCCCCGTTCGTGGATGTGAGCCGTCAGAAGCTGCGCGGCGTCGTCCTGTCCGAGATGGAGGCCATCGGCGCCCAACCCACGGAGGAGCAGATCGACAAGATCGTGGAGGACCGGCTGCGGGAGGAGGTCCGCCGGGGCGTGCAGACCATCCAGTACCAGGTGGTCACCCTGCTGACCACCAACGGACAGGCCCCCTTCGTCACCGTGTATATGTACCTCAACGAGGCCCGCAGTGAGCGGGAAAAGCAGGATCTGGCCCTCATCATCGAGGAGACGCTGCTGCAGCGCTATCAGGGTGTGAAGAATGAGGACGGCGTGTGGGTCACCCCCGCCTTCCCCAAGCTCATCTATGTGCTGGAGGAGGACAACATCCACGAGGACAGCCCCTACTGGTACCTGACCCGGCTGGCCGCCAAGTGCACCGCCCGGCGCATGGTGCCCGACTATATCAGCGAGAAGAAGATGCTGGAGCTCAAGGGCGATGTATACACCTGCATGGGCTGCCGC
>CAMEER010000009.1 GCA_945915065.1 uncultured Clostridia bacterium
GCGCGCCGCACTTCACCTCAACGCCGTACTTCTCCATCATGGCGATATCCTTGGCAATGGTTTCATTGGCGATACGGAAGCTGGGGATCACATGGCGGGGCACGCCGCCCAGCTCCTTCTCCCGCTCAAAGATGGTCACTGCCACACCGGAGCGGGCCAGGAAGTTGGCCGCCGCGATACCGGTGGGGCCGCCGCCGATGATGGCAGCCTTTTTGCCGGCCATCTTTTCGGTGGGACGAATGTTGGCCATGACAGCGCCATACCCCTTCCTGGCCGCCACCAGCTTGACGCCACGGATATGGACGGACTCCTCATAGAAGTTGCGGGAGCACTTGTTCTGACAGCGGTGGGTGCAGATGGTGCCGGTGATAAAGGGCAGCGGGTTCTTCTCAATGATCAGCTTCAGCGCCGGGCCGTACAGGCCCTTGTTCACCAGCTCGATGTACTCGGGGATATCCTGTGCAATGGGGCAGCCGCCCTTGCAGGGTGCGGAGAAGCAGTCGATCCAGGGCACGCCCTTGTCGCTCTTGCGGCTGGGCAGCGGCTTGATGGGCTTGACGTGATGCACGTCGGTATGGCTGGCGGTGGACATTTCGCAGATGGCCTCGGTGTCGGTACCGCTGAAAGGCTTGTAGGCCATGGGCTCCACCTTCTCCACCATCTGGCGCAGGCGGTTGTAGCCGCCGGACTTGAGGATGGTGGTGGCCACGGTGATGGGCCAGATGCCGGCAGCAAACAGCTTGTCGCAGTTGAAATACTCCGCGCCGCCGGCAAAGGAGATCCGCATCTTACCCTTGAACTGGCGGGAAATCCGGTGACACATCTCGATGGTCAGAGGGAACAGACTGCGGCCGGACATGTACATCTCGTCATTGGGCAGCTCACCACGGGTAGTGTCCACGGGAAAGGTGTTGGACAGCTTCAGGCCGAACTCCAGGCCCTTGCTGTCGGCCAGTGCCTGCAAACGCTCGAACATGGGCACGGCGTCGGCCCACTGGAGATCCTCGTTGAAATGGTGCTCATCGAACACGATGTAGTCGTAGCCCATGGAATCCAGCGTGCGCCGTGCTGTCTCATAACCCAGAATGGTGGGGTTGCACTTGACAAAGGTGTGCAGGTGCTTCTCCGAGATCAGATAGCTGGCAATGCGTTCGATCTCATCGGGAGGACAGCCGTGGAGGGTGGACACGGTGACGCTGCGGCTGACACGGGGATCGATGGCGTCAATATAGGCGCTCTCCTCCGGGAACAGCTCCTTCAGAACGCTCTTGCACTCGCCGAAGATGGCAGTCTTGTTGGCGTCCATCATGCCGTCGATGTAGGTGTTGACCTTGTCTCCCTTGATCCCCTCCAGATCGTAGCCCACAGACATGTTGAACACGAAGCCGTTGGGATCGCCGAAGCCGTAGACCTTGGAAATTACCTTCAGGGCGCACCACGCCTTGATATACTCGTCCATGGCCTGGGGCACCGTCAGCTCGGTGGACCACTCCTGGTTATAGCCCTCGTCATTGGCCAGAATACAGGGACGGGGCACGCAGGCCGCCAGCTCGGCGCCGTCCATCTTCTGGACGGTCTTGACCTCGAAGAAACGGGCGCCGGCCATATAGGCGGCGATAATGTTCTGAGCCAGCTGGCTGTTGGGACCGGCAGCAGGGCCAAAGGGCGTTTCGATACGCTCGCCGAAAATGGGCAGGCTCTTGCCGGTGGCATGATACGCCTTGCGGACACCAAAGATTTCGCCGGAGTTGGCGTATTCGGTAACCACCCAGTTCATCAGCGACTTAAAGGGAATCGGATACATTTTTTCAGACATAGTTTATCTCCTCTCTTAGTACACGCGATGGTTCAGGTCGCCCCACAGCTTCTTGGCGGCCTCCAGAATGTGGGCATTCTCCGCTTCCTCGTCGATACCCACCAGCACCCGATCCTTCATCAGCAGCTTGCCGGCGGCAATGGTGGTCTGGCACTGGCGGCCGGTCATACCGAAAATCATGTGACCGTCAATGTTCTCATCGGAGAAGGGGGTGTAGGGCTTGTAGTCCATGACGATGATGTCCGCCGCAGCGCCGGCCTTCAGCACGCCCAGCTGCTGGGGGAAGTACCGCGCGCCGATTTTGGCGTTGTTCTTAAACAGCATGTCGGTAACCTCGCACCAGGCCACATTGGGCAGGCAATTCTGGCTCCGCTGGGAGCAAAGCGCCACCTTCAGGGACTCCAGCATGTCGTTGGTATAGGCATCGGTGCCCATACCCAGCAGGATGCCCCGCTTGTGGAGCTGCAGCACCGGGCAGATGCCGATGGCGTTGCCCATATTGGACTCGGGGTTATTCACCACCATGGCGCCGGTCTCCTTGATGATGTCCATTTCGGCGGTGTTCACATGAATGCAGTGGCCCAGAATGGTCTTTTCGCCCAGAATACCGTGATCCTGCAAACGCTGCACCGGACGGCGGCCGTAATTCTGCAGGCTGTCGTACACATCGTTCATGCCCTCGGACACATGGATGTGGTAACCGGTGCGGCCATTGTTGGCCTCCACCATGCGGTCAAAGGTCTTGTCGGAGATGGTAAACAGGGCGTGACCGCCGAACATGGCCGCCAGCATGGGATCGTTCTCCTTCTGGCAGTAAGTGATGAAATCGGCATTCTCCTTGATGGCCTGCAGGCACTTCTCCTCGCCGTCCCGGTCGGAGACCTCATAGCACAGGCAGGAGCGCAGGCCCAGACGGCGGGACTCCTCGCTGATGGTAAACAGCGTACCGGGGATCTCGCCATAGCTGGCGTGATGGTCAAATACGGTGGTAACGCCCTGCTTGATGGAATCGATGTACAGCGCCGTGGCGGAGGCACGGGTGCCGTCCATCATCAGATGGCGGTCGATGGCCCACCATGTGCCGTCCAGCACTTCATAGAAGTTGGTGGGATTGTTGCCCACAATGCTCAGGCCACGGGCCAGCGCGGAATAGATGTGGGTGTGAGCATTGATGAACGCCGGCATGATCACGCCGCCCCTGGCGTCAAGGATCTCCGCGTCGGGATATTTGGCCCGCAGCGCGGCTTCCTCGCCCACCTCTACGATGTTGGCGCCCTCATAGGCCACCGCACCGTGCTCATAATAGCCCTTACCCTCGCAGTCTCGGGTAATCAGTCTGCCGTTGGTCAGTAAAGTCATGGTCGTTTCCTCCTGTAAAAAAGTTCCAATGAACCACCACCGCCGCTAAATGCAAAAAATGTTCCAAACTCCCATGGAGTCTGAAACACTCAAGCATGCGCCGAGTGATAGTTGCAGCCCGTGCGCGAAGCACTTCCTTACAGCTACCAATCTTGGATTGTTGCTTCTATTTTACCAGAAATCCCTGTCAGATGCAAGCCCCAATTGTACCCTTTGCATGAAACTTATCCTCTTATTCAACCTTCATATTGCAAGTTGTGTATTGACTCACATTATCTTGTGTGCTATATTAGATATAAAAACAAGGAGGTGCTGCATCATGTGCAACGTATGCTTTTACGGAGATTCGCTTTTGAAGGCCACCGTGCCGGATGCGGAGTTGAAATACCATTTTCATCTGCCGGAGATCATGGCCCGTTACCCTTCTGACCGGGTACAGATCATGAACCGGGCCAAGATGGGCGCCACTGTGTCCAAGGGACTGTCTCTGGTGGAGCACGACGTCGCCCGCGGTTTGGATGCCGACTATGCCCTGATCTGCTATGGCGGCAACGACAGCGACTATAACTGGGCCGCCATTGCCGCCGACCCGGAGGGTGACCACCGGCCTCATACCGAGCGGGAAACCTTCCGCCAAACGCTGGCGAACATCCTGTCACTGCTGTACCGACAGGGGATACAGCCGGTGCTGATGAGCCTGCCTCCCATCGACCCGCGGCGGTATCTCCGCTTTATCTGCCGCAACGGGCTGGACAGAAGCGCCATCATGCGTTGGCTGGGAGACGAGGAGATGATCTATCGCCATCAGGAGCTGTACAGCGATACGGTGACGGAGCTGGCCTATGAAAGCGGTGTGCCGCTGATCCATGTACGTCAGGCGTTTTTGGCGGATCACCACATGAACGCCCTGATCGCTGCCGACGGCATCCATATGACCATGGAGGGCTACGGCAAGCTGTTCGACACACTGGCCGACTGGCTGCGGCCGCAGCTGAGCTGAAACAAAAACAGGAAGCCCTGCCTTTGCCAAAGCAGGGCTTCCTGTTTTTTGAATCGCATACGGGAAACAAAGTGATTTGGGGAAATTACTTCGCAGCCAGCAGATCCTCACCGGTCAGATACTTCTTCAGGGGCTTATAGGCCACAGCAAAGACCACCAGCGTGATGGCGATGTTAGGCAGCATATAGGCCAGGTTATACAGCAGGGAGTAGAACCAGGGGGACTTCATGGTGATGCCGAAGAACACATCGGGCATATACTCGGCCCAGATGGTAGCGCCCACCACATAGTGCACCAGGAAGCGGGCAAAACCGGCGATCAGCGTGCCGGTGAATACACCGCTCTTCTTGCGGGCCACCAGACCGGCTAAACCCAGCACCGTGAACGCCAGCAGATAGTCGCCGATGATGGACTGCCAGCCGATGGCAAAGCCGCCGTCAAACACAAACTGCAGCACGCCGAAAACAAAACCGCTCAGCAGGCCGGCGCCAAGGCCCCAACGCACGGCGTACAGCACCAGCGGGACCATGGACAGCACGATGCTGCCGCCCCAAGGCATCTCCCACAGCTTGATAAAGCTGAGGATCTCGGCCACGGCCACCAGAACAGCGCCCTCGCACAGGGCACGAAGCTTCATGTGATTCATTGTTGATACCTCCTAAGAAAACATACTCTGTCCGGAGGCGGCTTTTAAAGAAACACCGCATTGCGGCGATGCAATGCGGTGAAAAAGTACGCTCACTATAACCACATTCCTACGCCGGCATTATCCGGATCAGGTTCGAGGGATCACAGCGGCGATACGCTGTATCTCAGCCGGTTTGCACCAGCACCCCTTGTATTGTGAAGCTATCATAGCACACAGGTTGGTTTATGTCAAGATGGTATCATGGTTTTTCGCTTCAGAAAAGTCACATCCACATGGCAAACAGCCGCAGTAACGTGCCCAGCGCCTTACGATACCACGGCCGGCTCTTCCAGCGTCCCATAGTCACCCGCTCACCGGCGTCTATGATTCTGGTCATGTCGGCCGCCAACGGCTGGGACACTGCCGTTCCGTACAGCAGCGTACCACACTCGAAATGCAGCTGGAAACTGCGATAGTCCATGTTTACCGAGCCCACAAAGGCTATCCGGCCGTCCACCAGTACGCTCTTGCCGTGGAGCAGCCCCGGTGTGAAGGTGTAGATCTCCACCCCATGGCGGAGCAGCTCGCCCCAGTAGCTTTCTGCCACCAGATAGGCAAACTTGTGATCGGGGATACCGGGCATCAGCAGCTGCGTTTTCACGCCGCAGTCCGCCGCCATACACAGCGCACGCATCATTGGCTCGTCAATGGCCAGATACGGCGTGGTAACGGTCAGCGTCTCCCGGGCGCCGGTGATCAGCTGCAAAAAGGCGTCCTCAGCGGTGTTGATGGGATTGTTGTCCGGTCCGTCCACAAAGGGCTGGACAAAGCCTTCCCCCTCCACGCCAAAGCGCGGCCGGTACTGGTCATACCCCTTGTCCAGCGTGCCGCCCATGCGCTCCCACAGGTTGATAAACTCACGGGTCAGTCCCCATGCGCCCTGTCCGGTCAGCCGCACGCCGCAATCCTTCCAATAGCCGAAACGCTCCATAATGTTGGCGTATTCGTCCGCCAGATTGGCGCCTCCGGTATACGCCACCTCGCCATCGATACAGGCGATCTTCCGGTGGTCACGGTAGTTGAAGTACAGCCGGTTCACATACTGATGCACCGGATTGAAGATTTTGATCTTCACCCCGATCTCTTTTAACGCGGCGATCTCCTCGCCGCCAAAACGCATCATGCTGCCAAAGTCATCAAAGAGGAAACAGATCTCCACTCCCTCCGCCCGTTTACGGCGGAAAACCGCCAGCATCCGGTCAAAGATATCGCCCCGGGCCACAATATAGTACTCCAGAAAGATAAACCGCTTCGCCTGCTCCATACAGGCCAGCAGATCATTGAGATATACCTCACCGGTCTCCAGATATACCGCCTCAGTGCCGCCGTACAGCGGAAAACCCCTCCGGGTCATGTACTCCGCCAAACGGCTCCACTCCGGTGACTGCTGCTGCAGCGCCGTCATAGCGGAAGCGCACTGTTCCCTCTGGGCAGCACTCTGCGCCGGAACCGGCACCTTTTTCAGTGACAGCCGCTTGGCACTGCTTTCGCCGTTCCACAGCAAATAGAGGATCAGTCCCGCCACCGGCACTGCCAGAATCAGCAGGATCCAGCCGATCTTATAGCTGCTGCTGCCGGGTCTGTTATACACCCGGATGGCGCAGATCAACGCCAGCACCTCCAGCAGTCCATACGCCAGCGCCATCTTCTGCTGAAGCAGCACAGAAAGCCCCACCACCAGCGCGATCTGCGCCAGCAGCAGCACAGCCACCAAAGCCAGACGCAGTCCCGCGCCGATGCGGCGTTCTGTTTTCTGTTGTACCTGGTACTTCTTCATATGGCTCCTTTCGGAAAACTGTGATCTCAGCTGCGGTTCTTACGCAGCAGCTCCTGCTGGATATCCCACAGCTTCTGGCTCAGATCCACATAGTAGGTCTGGGGATTGTCGAAACGCTTGATCTCGTCCCACAAGGTATCCACCTGCTGCTTGCAGTAGCTCTGGATCTCCTTCAGCGACGGGGACTGATACACCCGTTTCCCCTTCAGGAACACAGGCAACAACAGCTCTCTGGCTTCGAAATTGCATACATTCTTGGTTTTCCAGGTGGCATAGGGATCAAACAGCATCAGCGGCTGGCTTTCGTCCACCGTCTCATCATAGACGGTCATATAGTCCGCGATGGCCTTGCCGTTGTCCCGGTTATACAGGCGGTACACCTTCTTGAAGTGCGGAATGGTGATCTTCTCCACGTTTTCACTGCACTTGATCTTGGGGATAATCTCGCCCTTTTCGTTTTCCACGGCGGTCAGCTTGTACACGCCGCCGAACACCGGCTCGCTCTTGGCGGTGATCATCCGCTCACCCACGCCAAACATATCGATCTGGGCGCCCTGCAAAAACAGGTTCTGGATCAGCCGCTCATCCAGCGAATTGGATACGCTGATCTGGCACTCCGGCCAGCCGGCCTCGTCCAGCATCCTGCGGGCCTCCTGGCTGAGATAGGCCATATCGCCGCTGTCCAGACGGATGCCGCACTTCGTAATGCCCATGGGCCGCAGCACCTCATTGAAGGCGCGGATGGCGTTGGGCACACCGGATTTCAGGGTGTTGTAGGTGTCCACCAGCAGCGTGGCATTGGTGGGGTAGGTCTCACAGTAGGTTTTGAAAGCCTCGTACTCGCTGTCGAACATCTGCACCCACGCATGGGCCATGGTGCCGCCGGCAGGCACGCCGTACAACTGGTCGGAGATGGTGCAGGCGGTACCGGCACAGCCGCCGATGTAGGCGGCACGGGCGCCCACGATGGCCGCGTCCGCACCCTGTGCCCGGCGGGAGCCGAACTCCAGCACCGTGCGCCCCATGGCGGCCCGCCAGATGCGGTTGGCCTTGGTGGCGATCAGACTCTGGTGATTGATGGTCAGCAGCGTAAACGTCTCGATCAGCTGCGCCTCGATGGACGGCGCGCGTACCACCACCATCGGCTCCCGGGGAAACACAGGCGTTCCTTCCGGGATGGCGTAGATATCGCCGGTAAAACGGAAGTGGCGCAGATAGTCCAAAAACTCCTCGCAGAACAGGTTGCGCCCACGGAGATAGGCGATATCCTCCTCGCTGAAATGCAGGTTTTCGATATAGTCGATCAGCTGCTCCAGACCGGCTGCGATGGCATAGCCGCCTTCATCGGGCACCTTGCGGAAGAACACATCGAAATAGGTAATGCGATCCTTGTACCCGTTGCGGAAGTATCCGTTGCCCATGGTCAACTCATAAAAGTCGCACAGCATGGTCATGTTCAGCTTTTCAGCAGTATTCATTTCCTGTAAAACCTCAAATTCTCAATAATCCCCACTCGGGGTGTAAAGTATTATATCATTATAGCACAATTTTAACAATTGGCAACCATTTCCGCCATCTTTTCGCTTTCCGGCTGTCAAAAAGGGCCTCAACCACCGGTCGGTTGCTTTTCCCGGCGGTTCTATCTCTGCCGCCCGTATTCATAGAAAAAGGCACCGTATGGCTTCAACAGCCATACGGTACCTTCTCTGTTTTTTTGAAGCGAGTCGCTTACTCCTCGTCCTCGTCGGCGTCATTCAGCGCGTTGGCCAGATCGCTCAGATCGAACTCCAGCTTTGTGCCGCAGTTGGGACATACCACCTCGCCGTCCTCCAGAACGGACTCGTCGAAGTAGACTTCCTCTTCGCATTCGGGGCAAGTGGTCATGAAGCAGTCCTCTTCCTCGTCCTCATCGTCGTCCCACTCATCCTCGTCTTCCATCTCGTAGAGAGTCTCCTCCACGTCGGACAGGTCATCGCTGACGGCGTCCAGACCGTCCTCGATATCCACCATCTCGTCCTGCATGTCGGCAATCTCCTCCGCCATATCATCCAGCACGTCGATGATGGCAGCGATCAGCTTGCCTTCCTTGCTCTCCGTGTCCAGCGTCAGGCCCTCGGCCAGGCCCTTCAGATACGCTACCTTTTCAGAAATACCCATGTGCATACTCCTTTCCTGAACAGTACGTCTCGGTTATGTCAAATGGTTTTATGAAAACAGCTTTTACTTGCAGCGGCCGATATATTCGCCGGTACGGGTGTCGATGGTGATCTTGTCGCCGATGTTGATGAACAGCGGCACCTTCACCTCGGCGCCGGTCTCCACGGTGGCGGGCTTCAGGGTGTTAGTGGCGGTGTTGCCGGCCAGACCCGGCTCAGTCTCGGTGACCTCCAGATCCATAAAGTTGGGGCACTCCAGACCGAACACATTGCCCTTATAGCTCAGCACCTTGCACACGGTGTTCTCGGTGATGAAGCGGAAGGCGTCGCCCAGCAGATCCTTGCCCAGAGGCACCATGTCGAAGGTCTCCTGATCCATGAAGTAATACAGGTCGCCGTCATTGTAGCTATACGCCATGTCCTTGCGCTCCACGAACGCTTCCTCGAACTTGGCGGTGGGGTTGAAAGAGGTCTCGGTCACAGCGCCGGTCACAATATTCTTCATCTTGGTACGGACGAAGGCCGCGCCCTTGCCGGGCTTGACGTGCTGGAACTCCACGACCTGCATGATCTTGCCATCCATTTCGAAGGTCTTGCCGTTTCTGAAATCACCGGCGGTAATAGTTGCCATATTGATATTCCTCCCATATAATGAGGGAACATCATGATTCCCTCGAATAAAATAAATTTCGGCCATAAAAAGCCTTATCTATTTTACATGATGCTGTATTATTTGGCAAGTGCTTTGCCGTATTTTTTGCCAAAAAAGCGAAATTATTTATTCACAGCACCAGCAGCGCCTTGGGCGCTTTGGTGATGATCCGGGCGCCCTCCGGCCGCAGGATCATCACATCCTCGATTCGGACGCCGAATCTGCCGGGAAGATAGATGCCCGGCTCGGCGCTGACCACCGCGCCGTCCGGCATAGGCTTGTCATTGCCGGGGGCGGCGTTGGGGGCTTCGTGGATATCGATGCCCAGACTGTGGCCGAAGCTGTGGCCGAAACAGACGCCGTAACCCGCATCCTGAATGACCTTGCGGGCCGCGCCGTCAATGGCCGCGCCGGTAACGCCGGCCCTGGCGGCGGCGATCCCTGCCAGCTGAGCCTGCAGCACAATATCGTAGACGTTCCGCATCTCGTCACTGGGCCGGCCCAGCGCCACGGTGCGGGTCATGTCGCTGCAATAGCCCTTATACACGCAGCCGAAGTCCATGGTGATAAAGTCCCCCTCCCGCACCTTTCGCATACCGGGTACGGCGTGGGGCATGGAACCGTTGGGGCCGGAGGCCACGATGGTATCAAACGAAGTCTTTTCCGCACCGGCGGACACCATCAGATAGTTGAGACGGGCGGCAATTTCCTTCTCCGTCATACCGGGGCGGATCTCCTTGAGGATCTGCGCCAGCGCGCCCTCGGCGATCCGCTGGGCGGCGATCATGCAGGACAGCTCCTCCTCGTCTTTGCTGCCCCGCAGCTCCGTCATCAGCGCCGAAGCGGGCGTCAGGGTACAGTGGAGCTTTTCGCTGTATACGGCGTGCTCCGCCACGGTCATGCGCTGATCCTCAAAGCCCACCTTCTCTGCGCCGCTCGCCGCCAGCGCCTCGTTGATCAGGGCGGAAAACGGCCTTTCCCGGCTCACCTCCCGGATCACGGCAGCGTCGCCGATGGCCATGCCCGCCGCCTCGGTATAGCGGCTGTCGGTAAAATACCAGCTTCCCCTGCGGGTCACCAGCGCTATACCTTCGCCCATAAAGCCGGCGGCGTAATAGCAGTTGGCCTCGCCGGTCAGCAGCATGGCGTCCAATTCGTCCAGACGGGCGGCAATATGTTCCAGATGGTTCAAGCGATCCCCTCCCCGTCTTTTTCCCGCGCCATAGCCTTGAAGGGCGCCTGCATGGCGTGCAGCATCTTCTGCCACGGCGTTACCGCGCCGCCTGCCGGCTCCACCATCAACGCGGTGACGCCGGACAGATTGGCCGCCAGCACGTCCGTCAGCAGCTTGTCGCCCAGCATAGCCGTTTCACCGGCGGTCACGCCCGCCTTACCCATGGCCCGGCGCAGCCCCTTTGGCAGCGGCTTCTGAGCGTGACCCACATAGTCGATACCCAGTTGGTGACAAAACTCGTTCACCCGCTTGCCGCTGCGGTTGTTGGAGAGGATCATCACCGTGACCCCCGCCGCTTTCAGCCGGTCGATCCACGGCTTTACGCCCTCCGGCGGCGTTTTCACGGACTTGGGCGCCAGCGTATAGTCCAGATCGCACAGCAGCAGCCGAATACCCTTTTTTTGCAGCAGCTCCGGCGTTACGTTGTCATAGGCCGCCAGCAAACGGTCAGGCCGCAGGGAAACACGCATATCTCCTCTCCCTTTCTCATAGGATTTTGTGTAGTATACCATTTTTCACCTGAAAAAACAAGGGGGCGGGGTCATGCAGTTCTATCTGGCGGCGGGCATAGGCGACACGCTGCCCCGGGGCCGGTTCCGTCCGGTGCGGGCGGCCTACCGGCTGGGACCGCGGCTGCTGTCAGCCGTGGGAAACGCACCGGTACAGGGCGGGCTGATGCTGGTGGGCGACAGCCGGGAGTGCGGCAGTTCCGACGTGTTGGCCCGGGACATCATGCGGGAGTGTCTGCGCCGGAAATATGACGGTGTGGTGCTGGATTGGTACCATAACGGGGCTGATCGGGGTACATTAACGGCCCGAATCGGGCAATTATGCGCCCAATACGGCTGCCGTCTTTTCGTTCCGGAGCCCTACGCCGCCTATGCGGCTCACGCCACGGTGCTCATCAACACGGCTGTGACGAACGGAACACTGAAAGGCTATCTCAACGACGCGGTACGGCGCTTCGGCGCATCCCGCATCGCGCTGGATCTGGAGCGGCTGCGGCTGGACTTCACGCTGCCCCACTCCTCCAATATCCGCCGCCCGCTGTCCGCACCGGAGCTGCGGCGGCTGAAGGAGGGAAAGCCGGTGTATGATTCTCAGGAGTTATGCGCCCGGTACTTCAACTACCGTTCGGGAAACGACAATCACTATGTGCTGTTTGACGATGCCCGTACCCTGCGGGCCAAAGCCTCCGCCGCGGAAAACATGGGCATCCGGGAGGGTTTTTTCATGCTGCCGGAGGTGGCGGACATCGCCGTAGAGCTGCTGGGATAGCGGCAAAGCAGGTGCGGCCCCTTTCTGCTGCCAGGCGGCAGAAAGGTTTTCTTTCCCTATCTGCAAAAAAATCGCCACCCGATCGGGTGGCGGTTTCTTTACATTAATAGTAACGCTTATTACGGTTCTTGCGGGCAGCCTCGGACTTCTTGCGGCGCTTGACACTGGGGCTTTCATAGCACTCTCTGCGGCGCACCTCGGCAACAATACCGGCCTTAGCGCAGCTTCTCTTGAAACGCTTCAGCGCGCTATCCAGAGATTCGCCTTCCTTGACATGAATTTCGGACATCTATTTTCCCTCCCTCCGATGCACCCGGCTCGATCCAGGGTGCTCTTTAAGAGTCATACAGGCATGACTTAACGAATGATATTATACTGACTCCCCTGTATCTTGTCAAGGGATTTTTTCACAAATTCCCGCAAAAGGGCGAAAAAGAGGGGCGGCAAACGCCCCTCTTTTCGGAATCATTACTTGGCGGGCTTGACGATCAGGTTGATGAGCTTGTTCTTCACCAGAATGGTCTTGACAATAGCCATACCGTCCATGGCCTTGTGCACCTTCTCCACCGCCTTGACGGCCTCCATAACGGTCTGCTCGTCGCTGTCCACAGGCACATTGATGGTGCCTTTCAGCTTACCGTTGACCTGAACGGCCATCTCCACGTTGGCGTCGATGGTCTTGGCCTCGTCATAAGCAGGCCAGGCCATCTGCATGGCCATCTTGCCCTTCTTGGCGGCAAAGCCGGTCAGCTCCCACATCTCCTCCACCATATGAGGGGCGAAGGGGGACAGCATCAGCATCAGCATGGACAGGTCGCCCTTGGTCAGGCCGTTGGCATAGAACGCGTTGACCAGTGCCATCAGGGCGGCAATGGCGGTGTTCATTTTCAGCTCGTCGATATCGCCGGTGACCTTTTTGATGGTCTTGTGGATGATGGACTCGTTCTTGGCGGAGATCTCGTCACTGTCGGCGGCCAGCTCCATCAGGTTCCAGCAGCGGTCCAGGAACTTCTTGCAGCCGCGGACGGCGTTGGTGGACCAGGTGGCGGTTTTTTCAAAGTCGCCGATGAACATGATATACAGGCGCAGCGTATCGGCGCCGAATTCCTTCACCACGTCGTCAGGGTTCACCACGTTGCCCAGAGACTTGGACATCTTCACGGAGGGACGCAGGGCCAGGCTGCCGTGGAGCCGGACCAGCTCCTCCTTCTCGGCCTCGGTCTTGGCGTTGCCCACATAGTAGGGATTCTCGCCCAGGATCATGCCGTGGCTGGTGCGCTTGGCGTATGGCTCCTTAGTATGCACCACACCGATATCGTACAGGAACTTATGCCAGAAGCGGGAGTACAGCAGATGCAGGGTGGTATGCTCCATGCCGCCGTTGTACCAATCCACGGGACCCCAGTATTCCTCGGCCTCCCTGGACACCAGCTCCTTGTCGTTGTCGGGATCCATATAACGCAGGAAGTACCAGCTGGAACCGGCCCAGTTGGGCATGGTGTCCGTTTCCCGCTTGGCAGGGCCGCCGCAGCAGGGACAGGTGGTGTTGACCCAGTCGGTCATGCGGGCCAGCGGGCTCTCGCCGTCGTCGGTAGGCTCATAGGCCTCCACCTCAGGCAGCACCAGAGGCAGCTGATCCTCGGGAATGGGCACCCAGCCGCACTTCTGGCAGTTGACCAGAGGGATCGGCTCACCCCAATAGCGCTGGCGGGAGAACACCCAGTCGCGCAGCTTGTAGTTGACCTTCTCCTTGCCGAAGCCCTGCTCCACCACATACTTCTTCATGGCGGGGATGGCCTCGCGGACAGTCATGCCGTTAAGGAAGCCGGAGTTGACCATGACGGCGCTGTCGTCCTTGGCCACAAATGCCTCCTTGGTCACATCGCCGCCGGCCACCACCTCGATGATGGGCAGGCCAAACTTGGTGGCGAACTCCCAGTCGCGCTGATCGTGGCCGGGCACGCCCATGACGATACCGGTACCATAGCCCATCAGAACGTAGTCGGACACGAACATAGGCAGCGGCTTATGGGTGACGGGATTGATGACCTCCACGCCCTCCAGACGGACGCCGGTCTTGTCCTTGTTCAGCTCGCCGCGCTCGAAATCGGACTTGCGGGCGGCCTCGGCCTGGTAGGCCTCCACCTCCGCCCGGTTGGGGATTTGGGGCAGCCACTTCTTCAGCAGGGGATGCTCCGGAGAGATGACCATATAGGTGGTACCGAACAGGGTGTCGGCACGGGTAGTGTACACGGTGACGTCCTCGCCCATGTTGGTCTTGAAGGTGATGTCCGCGCCGGTGGAGCGGCCAATCCAGTTCTTCTGCTGGACCTTGACCCGCTCAATATAGTCCAGATCGTCCAGATCGTCGATCAGGCGCTGGGCATACTTGGTGATGCGCAGCATCCACTGGCTCTTTTCCTTCTGCACCACTTCGCCGCCGCAGCGCTCGCACACGCCGTTGACGACCTCCTCGTTGGCCAGCACCACCTTGCAGCTGGTGCACCAGTTGACGGCCATGGTGGCCTTATAGGCCATGTCGTGCTTGAACAGCTGCAGGAAGATCCACTGGGTCCACTTGTAGTATTCCGGGTCGGAGGTATTGACGCAGCGGTCCCAGTCAAAGCCGTAGCCCAGCATTTTCAGCTGACGGGTGAAGTTGGCAATGTTATCGCGGGTAACAATGGCGGGATGAATGTGGTTCTTGATGGCATAGTTCTCCGTGGGCAGGCCGAAGGCGTCATAGCCGATGGGGAACAGAACATTATACCCCTCCATGCGCTTTTTGCGGGTCACGATGTCGATGGCCGTGAAGGGACGGGGATGGCCCACATGCAGACCCTGAGCGGAGGGATAGGGGAACTCGATCAGGCCGTAGAACTTGGGTCGGGGATCGCCGGTGACGGCGCGGTAGGGCTTGGTTTTTTCCCAATTGTCCTGCCATTTCTTTTCAATGGCCGCAAAATCGTAATTCATGATTGCTTCTCCTTTGTATCGTCATAAAATTTTTCAAAACAAAAGCCCCCGACCTCCAAAGAGGTCAGGGGCGCAAATGCGCGGTACCACCCTGTGTATGGCCGCTCGTTGCCGCAGCGGCCCTCACCAGCCCTTCGCCATCAAAGGGCTTCGCCGGTAACGGGGCGCGTCCGTCCCGCCCTGTTCAGGCGGAAAGCTCCGGGGCCAGTATCACGGAACGCTCCCGCCGGCTCACACCACACCGCCGGCTCTCTTAAGGCGAACGATTCTCCGCTTTTTTCCCATCATCGCTGTGTTTCAGGTTTTTTCTCGTTTGCTGTGCTTTCTTGCTTTGCAAAACATTGCTCACATTGTACCCACTTTCCCGCCGTTTGTCAAGGGATTTTCACCCCGGAAGTACATCTTTCATACAATGGAGCGTACCAATATCAACGGCGGCGCGGACTGCGCCGTCAGACAGGAGGTTTCTTCTTTATGGCAGCACAGGAATTTTCCCTGCAGCAGCTGCAGCCCTTTCTGGACGGGAATCCGGGGCGCGGCGTACTGCGGGTGCAGGTATCCACCGCGTCGGGATCGTTCCCCGTACCGCGGGCGCTGGTGGAGGTGGCGGTAATGCTGGGCAACGCCCGGGTACTGCTGTACCGCAAGCGCACTGACAGCAGCGGCATCGCCGACGGCTTTGTTCTGCCGGCAAAACCCTTTGACGAATCCCAAAGTCCCCGCACTGCCGGCAGCAGCATGGCCAACTATGTGGTGTCGGTCAGCCATCCCGGCTATGAGAGCGTTACCGATCTGCCGGCCGGGGTATTCATCAATACCAAAACCATTCTGCCGGTGACCCTGACGCCGGCCACCATGTGAGGAGGGCCGTCATGCCGACACTTCCGGTGGTTCCCACCACCATCACCGTCCATCTGGGAATGCCTGACAGCAACGCCCCCAATGTGACCATCCCCTTTACCAGCTATATCAAGAACGTAGCCTCCCATGAGCTGTACCCTACCTGGCCGGAGTCGGCGCTGCGGGCCAACATCATGGCCCAGATCTCCTTCGCCCTCAACCGGATCTATACGGAGTATTACCGCAGCCGCGGCTATGACTTTGATATCACCAGCACCACGCAGCGGGATCAGGCCTATGTCTCCGGCGGCAATGTATTTGAGAACATCAGTCAGATCGTGGACGATATTTTCAACAACTACATCGTGCGGCAGGGCTATGTGGAGCCGCTGTTCGCCTCTTTCTGCGACGGAGTGCGCACCCAGTGCAGCGGGCTGAGTCAATGGGGCAGTGTGGACCTGGCGGAGGAGGGCTACATCCCTTATGAGATCCTGCAGTACTACTACGGTGACGACATCAATATCGTCTTTGACGCTCCGGTCAGCGACAACATTCCCTCCTATCCGGGGCGGCCGCTGGAGCGGGGCTCCTATGGCCAGAGCGTGCGTACCATTCAGCAGCAGCTCAATCGCATCCACGAAAACTATCCCGGCATCCCCGTTATCTCGCCGGTGTCCAACGTATTCGACCGGAACACGGAGGATGCGGTGCGGGAGTTTCAGCGGGTGTTCAATCTGGACGCCGACGGCATCGTGGGCAAGGCCACATGGTACAAGATCAAGGAGATATGGACGGGCGTCAAGCAGCTGTCCGAATTGGCCAGCGAGGGGCTGACGCTCACTGAGGTACAGCCCGTTTTCCCAGAGGTGCTGCGCTTTGGCGACAAGGGCGTGGCCGTCAGCAGCATACAGTACTACCTTGCGTTTCTGGGGTACTTCCTGCCGGAGCTGCCGCATATCGCCATTACCGGCACCTTCGATGAAGCAACCTGCGATGCGGTGTTCACCTTTCAGCGCATCTACGGCCTGCCGGTGGACGGCGTGGTGGGCCGTGACACCTGGAACAAGCTGCTGAACGTATACGATCAGCTGCTGCGGGACCTTCCCCGGAACTATCAGAACTTCATCGGGCAGATCTATCCGGGGCGGTTTCTGTCGCTGGGCGATGAGGGCGCCGCCGTGCGGCAATTGCAGCAGAATCTGCGGAAGATTGCGGCGCAGGACCCGTCCATTCCCACGGTAGAGGTGGACGGGATATTCGGCGAAGCCACCCGGCAGGCCGTGCTGGCCCTGCAGCGTCAGCTGGGCATCGACGAAAGCGGCGCGGTGGGGCCGGTGCTATGGACCAGAGCCGCGGAGCTGGCATCGGGGTTGTGAAAGTCCGCAAAAGGGCTGCCGTCGCTATCCATCAGAAAAGCACCGTCATGCCTGACGGTGCTTTTTGCGGCGGTTCCCTTATTCGTTGGGCGTGATCACGCCGGTCAGATCCAGCGGTTTACCGTCCCGCCACAGGCGCTCCAGGCCGTAGAACTCCCGGGCCTCGGCGTTGAACACATGGACGGCAATGCAGCCGTAGTCCAGCAGCACCCATGTACCGCCGCGGTAGCCCTCACGGTGCAGCGGCTGCTCCCCCGCCTCCTCCTGCATCACCTTTTCCACGTTATCCACCAGCGCGTTGATCTGGGTGTTGCTGGCGCCGGTGGCAATGACGAAATAATCCGCCAGCGTGGTCAGCTCGCCGATCTCCAGCACCTGAATTTCACGGCCCTTCTTGTCGGACAGGGCGCGGGCCGCCAGCAATGCCATTTCTCTCGGTGTTTTCATACTTGTTTCACTCCCTGTTCAATCAGATATCGTTGTGCGTCCAATGTCAGATGATGGATGGGGTTCCCCATCTCCCGCATCTCCTCGATGGTCATGGTCAGGCCCAGCAGCATCCCCCGGTCAAGATCCTCATATACCGTCTGCCGCAATTTGACCACGGCCGGCTCGTCGGCGAACTCCCGGCTGGGCTCAATATAGTCCGCCAGATAGAGGATCTTCTCCAACGGCGTCATATGGGGCTTTCCCGTGGTATGGAAGCGGATGGCGCTGTATACTGCGTCGCTGACGCCGAATACCTCCCGGGCGATGGCCGCGCCGGTGCGGCTGTGGAGCAGCTTCAGCGCCTGCTGCTCCAGTTCATCCAGCTCCAGCCCATACTGCCTGCACAGCGCCAGCTGCTGCGCCATGTCCAGCTTTTTGGTGCAGTCGTGCAGCAGCGCCGCCACACGGGCCTCCGTCTCGTCTGCGCCGAAGCGCCGGGCAAGACGCGCGGCTTCCCCCTCCGTGCCCAGCACATGGGCCATCCGCTTGGGCTTGAGATAGCTCATGGCGATGGGCCGCAGCGCATCCGGCGTCAGATGCTTCAGGTCGGTGGTCGTGCCGTAAAGATGCTCCCGCTGGATGTAGCCCCACACGGCGGCAGGGACAAGGTTCCTGCCCCCTCCTTCCGCCAGCGCGGCACGGACATCGGTGGAGGACAGCTCGATCAGCTCCGGATTCTCCAGAAGGGTGACCTGCGCCTGATACCACTGCTCCAGCAACTGCTTCTGCTGCTCCATGGCGGCGCGGATGTCCTCCTCCACCCGGCGGAACGCCGCAATACGGGCAATGCGGCAAATGGTCTCCGGTTCGTGCCATGTGTGAAGGGACAGGAACATATCCGATCCCATCAGCAGCCAAAGCTCCGCGCCGGGATATTCCTGCCGCAGCTGCAAAAGGGTATCGCTGGTATAGCTTTTGCCGGTGCGGTGCAGCTCTATGTCGCTGACCTCGGCGCAGCGGCCCACAGGGGCGGCCATCAGCGCCGCCATATCGTACCGCTGCCCGGCCGTTACGCCGGAGGGCAGCGGCTTATGGGGCGGCACACAGGCCGGAACGATCAGAATCTTGTCCAGTTCCAGCTGTGTCATGGCGGCACGGGCCATGGTCACATGTCCGTTGTGGGGCGGGTTGAAGGTCCCGCCGAAGATACCGATCCTCATTTCGCCTTCACCAGCTGTATTTTGCGTTTTTCCTTGTTGTGCTGATAGCGGTAGAGCACGAATTTACTGCCGATGACCTGCACCACCTCGCTGCGGGTGGCCACGGCCAGCTCCTCCGCCGCCTCACGGGCGGTGTACATGCTGTTTTCCAGCACCCGGCCCTTGATCAGCTCCCGGGCCTCCAGTGCGTCGTCCGCCTGTTTTACCAGATTGTCGCCGATACCGTCCTTGCCCACATGGAGAATGGTGTCCATGGTGGCGGCCATGCCCCGCAGCTGGGCACGCTGTTTACTTGTCAGTTCCATATCAGTGTTTCTCCAAATACTCTTTTAATACTACGGCAAAGGCACGCAGGGCGTTGCCGCGGTGCGATATCTCGTTTTTCTCCTCCGCCGTCAGCTGGGCAAAGGTGCGGCGCTTGTCCGGCACAAAAAACACCGGATCATAACCGAAGCCATTCTCCCCCATGGGAGCAAAGGCGATGGTGCCGTAACAGTCGCCGCCGGCCGTCAGCATATCCCCGTTGGGAAAGGCGCAGCAGATGGCGGTATGAAAATGGGCGGCGCGGTTGGTGGCGCCCCGCATGTTTTGCAGCA
This sequence comes from uncultured Clostridia bacterium, assembly GCA_945915065.1. GTDB lineage: Bacteria > Bacillota > Clostridia > Oscillospirales > Oscillospiraceae > Vescimonas. Next base: position 19,398 of record CAMEER010000009.1, read on the forward strand.
GCAGCGCGCAGCGGGCCGGGTCGCTGTCCAGACCGCCGTACCGGGCGGAGTAGATGCCCGGAGCGCCCTGCAGCCAGTCCACGCACAGGCCGCTGTCATCCCCGATGGCCGGCAGGCCGCTGGCTTCCATCACGGCTCTGGCTTTCAGCGCGGCGTTCTCCGCAAACGTCGTTCCCGTCTCCTCTACATCCAGCGCAAGGCCCAGGTCGGATTCCAGCACCACTTCCACACCCAGCCGGTTCAGGATCTCCTGCATCTCCTTCAGCTTGCCGCGGTTATGGGATGCCAATACAAATTTCATCGCAGTATCTCCCCCAATATCTCTTTCTGCTTCCGGATTAATTCCCGGTTGCCCTTGGCGCACAGGGCCACCAGCTCCTGCTGCTCGCTCACCGAGAAGGAACGGCCCTCGCCGGTCCCCTGGATCTCAATGATCTCGCCCAGCTCGTTCATGACGCAGTTAAGATCCACCTGCGCCCGGCTGTCCTCGCTGTAGGGCAGATCCAGCATCGCGGTATCGTCCACGATACCGGCGCTGACGCCTGCCACATAGTGCCGGATGGGCATCCGGCCGATGTAGCCCTCCTCCACCAGCCACCGGCAGGCCAGCGCCAGCGCCACAAAGCCGCCGGTAACAGAGGCGGTACGGGTACCTCCGTCCCCCTGCAGCACGTCGCAGTCGATGGTGATGGTGCGCTCACCCAGCAGCTTCATATCCACCGCGGCACGGAGACTGCGGCCGATGAGCCGCTGGATCTCGGCGCTGCGGGAGGACAGCTTCAGCTTGTCCACGTCACGGCGGCTGCGCTGCCGGTTGGCACGGGGCAGCATGGAGTATTCCGCCGTGACCCAGCCGTGGCCGGGGCGCACGTGGGGCGGCACCCGCTCCTCCACGGAGGCGGTGCACAGCACCACCGTGTCGCCGCAGCGGATCAGCACGCTGCCCTCGGCAAATTTGTTGAAATCAGGCGTGATGGTCACTTCACGCAGCTCATTATACTTTCTTCCGTCGGCTCTCGTCACGGTGATCCTCCCTTTCGGTCAAATTTCAGATCAGAACAAATCTCCCACAAACTCCTTGGCGTCGAAGGGCTTCAGATCGTCAATCCCTTCGCCCAACCCTACGAATTTCACCGGCACCTGCAGCTCCTGGGCAATGGCGATGACGATGCCGCCCTTGGCGGTGCCGTCCAGCTTGGTGAGGATGATGCCGGTCAAACCGGCGGTTTCCTTGAACTGCCGGGCCTGAATAAGTCCGTTCTGCCCGGTGGTGGCGTCCAGCACCAGCAGCGTCTCGCAGGCGGAATCCGGGCATTCCCGACTGATGATCTTGCGCAGCTTGGCCAGCTCGTTCATCAGATTCTGCTTGTTATGCAGACGGCCCGCCGTATCGCACAGCACCACGTCCACATGGCGGGCCTTGGCGGCCTGCAGCGCGTCGAACAGCACCGCGCCGGGATCGGCGCCCTCATGCTGGCGGATGATGTCCACACCGGCACGGTTCGCCCAGATCTCCAACTGGTCGGCGGCGGCAGCGCGGAAGGTATCGCCGGCACACAGCAGCACCTTCTTGCCCTCCGCCTTGAAGCGGGCGGCCAGCTTGCCGATGGACGTGGTTTTGCCCACGCCGTTGACGCCGATGAACAGCAGGATGGACGGCGTGGTGGACACGTTCAGCGACGCGTCGCCCACGGTCAGATACTTGGCCAGAATCTCACGCAGCGCGTCTTTCACCTGATCGGCGGTGGTGAAACGGCCCTCATAGGCGCGGCGGCGCAGCTCCTCCACAGCGCCCGCGGCCACGGTGGTGCCCACGTCGCCCAGAATCAGGTTCTCCTCCAGCTGGTCGTAAAACTCCTCGCCCAGCGACTCAAAGGACATGGGAGCCAGCCATGCCGCCTTCAACTTGCTGAAAATACCCATAGTGTTCTCCTTACTTGATGTTCAATTCCTTGGCCATGTCGTTCATATTGATGGTCAGGATACGGCTGACGCCCCGTTCCTGCATGGTAACGCCGTACAGCACGTCGGCCTCCTCCATGGTACCGCGCCGGTGGGTAATAACGATGAACTGGGTCTTGCCGGCGATGCGCCGCATGTAGCGGGCATACCGCACTACATTGGCCTCGTCCAGCGCCGCCTCGATCTCGTCCATGACGCAGAACGGCGTGGGATGTACTTTCAATATGGCAAAATACAGGGCGATGGCCACGAAAGCCTTTTCGCCGCCGGACAGCAGCGTAATGGTTTTCAGCTGCTTTCCGGGAGGCTGCACCCGGATCTCAATGCCGCAGTTGAGGATATCCTTCTCGTCCTCCAGCTCCAACTGTGCCTTGCCGCCGCCGAACAGCTCCAGAAACGTCTCCTGAAAGCTCTCGTTGAGCAGTCGGAACTGCCGGGCAAAGATGTCCGTCATCTGCCGGGTCAATTCCTCGATAACGCCCAGCAGCTCCTCCCGCGCCTTCTCCACATCGGTACGCTGCTCCGACAGGTAGGTATAGCGGGTATTGACCCGGTCATACTCCTCAATGGCGCCGATATTGGGGGTACCCAGACCCTTGATCTCCTTAGTCAGTTCGGCAATGCGGCGGGTGGCCTTGGGGACGCTCTCCAGTTCAATGCGCTGCTCCAGCGCGGCACTGTGGCTCAGCTCATAGCGCTCCCACAGCTTGTCCAGCAGGGCCTTCTCCTCCATGGCGTTGCCCTGCAGCTTCTGCTCCATGCGGGAGAGCTCCTGCGTGGTGGCGATGACCGCGTCATTGCAGGAGCGGCTCTCGCGGTTTTTGGCGTCCCGCTGGCCTTCCAATTGCAGCTTGGTCTCAGACAGCCGGTTTAGCTTCGCCCGCAGCTGATCGCCCTGGCGGTGCAGCTCGTCCAGCTGGGCCTGATGGGCGGCAATATCGTTCTCCGCCTGTTGGTTGGCGGCGGCAAACTGCCCGATCAGCGCCTGGCGCTGATCCCGGTCCGTCACCATATCCAACCGCAGACGTCTGAGCTCCTCGATGCTGCGCATCCCGGCGTCCCGTTCGGCGCTCAGCGCCGCCTGCGCCGCTTTCGTCTCGCTGACCTGCGCCGACAGTGCGTTGGTCTTTTCCAGCAGATCGCTTTGGCCGCTTTGGCTCTCCTCCGCCTGACGGCGCAGTTGAGCCGCCTTGGCCTCCTTTTCCGCGATATCCGCCTCCACGGCGGAGCAGCGCTGCTGATCGTCCCGGGTACGGGCGGCAAAGGACGCCAGATCCGCCTGCAGATCCTCGCAGCTTTGCCGCAGCGTCTCCGTGAGAATATCGTAATGATCCTGCTTGCCCTGATACTGCAACACCAGATCCTCCGCCTTGCGCTGCTGGGCGGAAGCCACCTCCAGCTCGTACTGGGCCTTTTGCAGCTCCCGCGCCGTCTCCTCCGCCTTTGTTTTGGCGGCGGTCAGCTTCTCCTGCATACCGCCCAGCTTTCCGGTGAGCTGCTCCAGTTCATTGGCACGGCTGAGCACACCGGCGCTGCGGCTGACGCTGCCGCCGGTCATGGAGCCGCCCCGGTTCATCACCTGTCCGTCCAGCGTGACGATGCGAAAGGCATTGCGGTACTTGCGGGCCATGGCAATACCGCAGTCCAGATCCTCCACCACCACGGTGCGGCCCAGCAGGTTCCTGAAAATACCGTCATACTGCTTGTCATAGGTGATCAGTTCGGCGGCAATGCCCACAAAGCCGTATTCACCGGACACATCCTCCCGCAGCGTCTCGCCGCGGATGGCCGTCATAGGCAGGAAGGTGGCCCGGCCGCCGGAGCGCTGCTTCAGGTAACCGATGGCGGCTTTGCCGTCCTCCTCGCGCTCCACCACGATATTCTGCATTCCGCCGCCCAGTGCGATCTCCAGCGCCACGGTGTACTTCTGCTGCGTCTTCATCAGGCTGGCTACCGGGCCGCGAATGCCCCGCAGGCTTTTTTTCTCCGCCGCCTGCATCACCAGCTTGACGGCGTTGGAGAAGCCTTCATACTCCTTCTCCATTTCGGTCAGCAGCCGGATGCGGTTGTCCAGCGCCGCCACGTCCATGGTCAGCTGCAGCTTCTCCGCCTCCGCGTCAGCGGCGCGCTTTTTGCGGCCCTCCATCTTCAGGCTGTGGCCATGAATCATATTGCTGACCGCCTGCGCTTCTTCCTTCGCCTCGTTCAGAAGGCGGCGGTTCTCTTTGGATTCCTTTTCGCTCTGCGCCAGCTTTTCCTGTGCGGCGGACAGCTCTGCTTCCGCCCGTTCGCGGCGTTCTTCGATCTCCCGGAGCCCGGAACGCAGCGCCGACAGTTCCTCCTTACCATCGGCGGCGGCAGACAGCAGCAGCGTCTCCTCCGCCCGCAGGGATTCCGCCGTGCGGCCGGCGCCGGCGGCGCTGTCGGCCAGTGCCTGCACCTGCCCCAGCAGTTCCTGCAATTGCCGCTCCAATGCGGCGCCCTCCGCGTCGATCTGCTCAATACGCTGCAGCTGAGCGTCCACCCGGGACTGCAAGCTCCCGGCGCGGCTGGCCGTATCCTCCATCTCCCGGCGCACACGGTCCATATTCTCCTGATTGTGCTCCATGGACGTGCGCAGAACAGCGATGGCGCTGTCGTGCTCGCCGGAAGCGGACTCCAGCTGTCCCAGACGGGTGCGGAGCGTCTCCGCCTCCAGATCGTTTTGCCGCACCTGCTCGCTCAGTTCCTCCACGGCGGCATAGGCAGCTTCCAGCTCCGCCTCCGCCCGCTCCTTGTCGGCCCGGGCCGTCTCCACATCGGTCTGCAGCTTGAACTTGGCGGTCTTGAGGTTCTGCAGCTGCTCCAGCCACAGGCTGATCTCCAGCACACGCAGCTCGTCCCGCAGCACCAGATACTTCCTGGCCACCTCCGCCTGCCGGCGCAGAGGCTCCACCTGCAGCTCCAGCTCCGCGATCTTATCGTTGATGCGCACCAGATTCTCCTGGGTGCGCTCCAGCTTGCGCTCAGCCTCTTCCTTGCGGTGACGGTACTTGCTGATACCTGCCGCCTCCTCAAACACCTCCCGGCGCTCGCCGCTCTTGACGGACAGTATCTCGTCGATCTTGCCCTGTCCGATAATGGAGTAGCCCTCCCGGCCCATGCCGGTGTCCATAAACAGCTCGTTCACGTCCTTGAGCCGTACCGACTGCTTATTGATATAATACTCCGACTCGCCGCTGCGGTAATAGCGCCGGGTAACGGCCACCTCGGTCTCGTCCCGGGGGAAGATATGCTCGGTGTTGTCGATCACCAGCGTCACCTGCGCAAAGCCCATCTGGCTGCGCTTTTCCGTGCCGCCGAAGATCACATCCTCCATCTTGGCGCCGCGGAGCTGGCGGCTGTTCTGCTCGCCCATGACCCAGCGGATCGCGTCGGAGATGTTGGACTTGCCGGAGCCGTTGGGGCCCACAATGGCGGTGATGTCCTCCCCGAAATTCAGAACCGTCTTGTCGGGAAAGGACTTGAAGCCCTGTATCTCAAGTGCTTTCAGGTACAAATACTCCACCTCATTTTACATTGGCATACTTTAACTAGAATAGTGTATCAGAAAAGCAGTTCCTTTTCAAGATAAAAAAGCGAAAGGCCGCGGATCTCCGCAGCCCTTCGCTTCTGTCAAAAGCCCCGCTTCGCTTCACGGTTCCCATGATGCTCAGTCTTTTGCGATCATCTTATACAGTGCCTCCAGCGCGTCGCCCAGCGAGCCGATCCGGTCGATGATGCCCAGTGCCACCGCCTCCTGCCCATAGACCACACTGCCCACGTCATTGGCCATATCCCCCACCGACAGCATCAGCTCCCGGAACTTCTCGGCACTGATGCGGGAGTTGCGGGCCACAAAATCGATGATCCGCTCCTGGATCCGCTCAAAATAGCGATAGGTGGCGGGGGCGGCGATGACCTGCCCCGACATGCGGACGGGATGAATGGTCATGGAGGCGCTGGGGACAATGAAGGTGACCTTGCCGCACACCGCCAGCGGCACGCCGATGGAGTGGCCGCCGCCCAGCACCAGCGTGGCGGTGGGCTTTGTCATCCCCGCCACCAGCTCCGCGATGCCGAGTCCCGCCTCAATATCGCCGCCCACGGTGTTCAACAGCAGCAGCAGGCCGTCCACATCGTCCTTCTCCTCCACCGAAGCCAACAGCGGCAGAACATGTTCATATTTGGTGGTCTTTACATTGGACGGCAGGGTGGTGTGGCCCTCGATCTGACCGATGATGGTCAGGCAATGGATCGTGCCCCGCTTGTTCTTGACCACCGTGGAGCCCATTTCGATGATCTGCTGCTGGGGTGTATCGCGGTTCTCATTTTCGTCGCCGTCGCAGCTGTTCACAGTATAATTCATGGGTTCGCTCCCTCCTTTTTGCCATAGTGTTATCCAAAGTAAGGGAAACTATGCAGCCATCCATTTTTGCCATGTCTTGACAATCGGCCGTCATTTTACTACAATACATAAAGTCATTCTTATGACGATTCGGCTGTTTTTTCGCAAAAAGTGTGAAAAAACGAGAAATATAAGGAGGAAATCAAATGAAAAAACTGCTGGCTATTCTGCTGGCCTTCACGCTGGTCCTGTCTCTGGCCGGATGCAGCGGGAACGCGGCGGAGAGCGACAGTCAGAACGTGACCGAGCTGACACTGTGGACCTACCCTGCCGGGGACTGGGGCGATAAGGCCGCTGTGGAAACGCTGCTGACGCAGTTCAACAGTGTCTATCCCAACATTCAAGTAACGGTACAATGTCTGAGCGAGGCCAACGGCGATAATGCTGTGAGCAGCGCCGTGGACGGCGGATTGACGCCCGATCTGCTGCTGGCCGGAGTGGAACAGCTGATGGGAGATTGGGGCGCTCAGGGACTGCTGGCCGACCTTTCCGACATGTGGGACGACAGGGACAAGACCGAGATCAATGACGTCTGTCAAAGCGTCTGCTTCACCACGGACGGAAAATGCTACATGTATCCGCTGGCCATGAACGTGCGGTGTATGGCCATCAACTATGACGCCTTTGTCACGGCCGGAGCCGATCAGTACATCGACCTGACTACCCGCACATGGACCACCGAACAGTTTATCCAGGCGGTAGACGCGCTGTACAGCAAGTACAGCGAGCCGGTAGCCGCCGTGTACTGCTCCGGTCAGAACGGCGATCAGGGAACCCGGGCGCTGGTGACGAACCTGTACGGCGGCGAATTTACCAATGCCGCCCACACCGCCTATACGGTAAATTCCGAAGCCAACCGGCAGGCGCTGGAACAGCTGCGCAGTATGGACGGCGTATCGTTTGACGACGCCATCAACGGTGAAGAGGAGGCCACGCTGTTTTACCACGAGGCACTGAAAATGTCCTTCTGCTGGAGCCTTTCTCAGCAGCTGACGCCGGTGGTGGACGAGCCTGAGGAAGATGGCGCTGAGCCGGTGATCCACGATGCGGGAAAGACCGTCAACGGTCAGACCATCGAGTTCATGTCCTTCCCCTCCGAGACCGGCGAGAGCCGCTTGCAGGGGGACATCTGGGGCTTTGGTGTGTTCGATAACGGTGATCAGGCGAAGATCGATGCCGCCAAGCTGCTGATCCGCTTCTTCGCCGACGGACAGGGTGCCTCCGCCGCCGTCAGGGCCACAGGAGAGTTCCCCGTCCGTTCTGCTGCTGACGGCGTCAATCTGACCAACCTGTGGAGCGGTAATGACGTCATGACGGAATACGGCAAGCTGACGGCTTATATGGGCGACTTTTACCAGCTGACGCCCGGCTGGGCCACTGCCCGTACCGAGTGGTGGAACCTGCTTCAGCGTATTGCCGACGGCGGTGATGTGGCCATTGAGACCGATACCTTTGTGGCCAACGCCAATGCTGCGGCAAGGGGATAACAAACCGGATGGTTCCGGCACGATACAGAAAACGTCACACACAAAGATTCCTCCGTATAGCTGCGGCCATACGGAGGAATCTTTGTGCGCAAAAAACAGGAGACGCATCGCATCTCCTGTTTTTTTATGAAATAGAAACTTACTTCAGCTCGACCTTGCCGCCGACTTCCTCGACCTGCTTCTTCAGAGCCTCGGCGTCTTCCTTGGACAGGGCTTCCTTCATGGTGGTGGGAGCGCCTTCCACAGCAGCCTTGGCCTCGGCCAGACCCAGACCCATGACCTCGCGGATGACCTTGATGACCTTGATCTTCTGAGCGGCATCGAAACCGGTCAGAACCACGTCGAACTCGGTCTTCTCCTCAGCAGCGGGAGCAGCAGCGCCGGCAGCGGGAGCGGCCATAGCGGCGGCGGAAACGCCGAACTCTTCCTCCAGAGCGTGAACCAGCTCGGACAGCTCCAGAACAGTCAGACCCTTGATCTCTTCGATCATAGCAGTAACTTTCTCAGACATTGTAATAGCCTCCTGTTATTAGAATAATGTTTGTTTTTGTGTAGGGATGTGCTTACTCGGCAGCGGCTTCTTCAGCAGCAGCCTCGGCGGGCGCGCCCTGCTTCTCGGCGATCTGCTTGATGACGCAGGCCAGAGCAGAGATGGGAGCCAGCATGGTACCCAGCACCTGAGCCTGCAGGACAGGCAGTGCGGGGATGGCAGCCAGAGCATTGACGGTGTCCATGGAAACGACCTTGCCGTCCATGAAGCCGCCCTTGATCTCGAACTTGCCGTTGAGCTTCTTTGCATACTCAGCAATGACGCGGGCGGGTGCCACAGGATCGCTGGCGCAGATGGCCAGGGACGTGGTACCGTTGAGCTGATCGTCCAGCTCGTTCAGGCCGCAGTTGTTGAATGCAAAGCGCAGCAGGGTGTTCTTGACGACGGTGTACTCGATGTCGTTTTCACGGCACTTTGCACGCAGCGCGGTATCCTCCGCCACGGTGATGCCCTTGTAATCCACAAGGACGCCGGCAGCCGCGTTCTGCAGCTTATCGGTCAGAGCCGCCACGATCGCCTGCTTTTCAGACAGTACTTTTGCGTTGGGCATTCTTCTTGTTCACCTCCATGAGATTTTGCGGTACACCTCCGTGTACCAGGGGTCGAGGTGCGTTCTTGTGAGAAAAAACCATCCCCATGCCGGAAAGACATGAGGATGGTGTCAGCAATCATGTAGTATTGCCATCCTCGGCAGGACTTACGGCCTTACGGTCACCTGCTGTCTTTGGAACGCATCTTTGATTATATCCATTGCCTGACAGCTTGTCAAGCAAAAGATACCGGAAATTTGCAGTTTTCGACCTTTTGCGGTCTTACAGCTGCTTGGCGGCGTTCATCTTCACGCCGGGGCCCATGGTGGAAGCGGCCACGCAGGACTTGATATACTGGCCCTTGGCGGCGGCGGGCTTGGCCTTGATGATGGCGCCGATGAGAGCGGAATAGTTCTCAAACAGCTTGTCAGCACCGAAGGAAACCTTGCCGATGGGGCAGTGGATGATGTTGGTCTTGTCCAGACGATACTCCACCTTACCGGCCTTGACCTCCTTGACGGCCTTGGCCACGTCGGGAGTCACAGTACCGGCCTTGGGGGAGGGCATCAGGCCCTTGGGGCCCAGAATCTTACCGAGGCGGCCCACAACGCCCATCATGTCGGGAGAAGCGACGACCACATCGAAATCGAACCAGTTTTCCTTCTGGATCTTTTCCACCATATCCATATCGCCCACGAAGTCGGCGCCGGCCTCACGGGCAGCGTCAGCCTTGTCGCCCTTGGCAAACACCAGGACGCGGGCGGTCTTACCGGTACCGTTGGGCAGCACGATGGCGCCGCGGACCTGCTGGTCAGCGTGACGGGAGTCGACGCCCAACTTGACGTGCAGCTCGACGGTCTCGTCGAACTTGGCGCTGGCGGTCTTGCAGATCAGCTCCAGACCCTCTTTGGGATCATACAGGGTGGCCTTGTCGATCTGCTTGGCGATTTCTTTATACTTCTTACCTCTAAACATCGTTACACCCTCCTTACTCGCCGACGACGACGCCCATGGAACGGGCGGTACCGGCGATCATGCTCATGGCAGCTTCCAGAGAAGCGGCGTTCAGATCGCGCATCTTCAGCTCGGCGATCTTCTGGATGGAAGCCTTGGAGATGGTGGCGACCTTTTCCTTGTTGGGCACGCCGGAACCGGACTCGATGTTGCACTCCTTCTTGATCAGGACCGCAGCAGGGGGCGTCTTGGTGATGAAAGAGAAAGAACGGTCAGCATAGACGGTGATCACCACGGGGATGATCAGGCCCATGTCATTCTTGGTACGCTCGTTGAATTCCTTGGTAAAAGCGGCAATGTTGATGCCGTGCTGACCCAGAGCGGGGCCAACGGGGGGTGCGGGAGTTGCTTTGCCTGCAGGGATCTGCAGCTTCACATAACCAACGACTTTCTGTGCCATTTTAAGGCACCTCCTTTAATAAAATGTGGTAGCGGCCGGCCGTGTACCGGACCCGCTCTTGGCGAGACGCACGCTTTCGGCGTCTCTCCCACTTGCGCGGAAACCTGCCGCGCGTCAGGACAGAACTTCCACCTGGTCGAGCTCCAGCTCCACCGGGGTCTCTCTGCCGAACATGGAGACCACCACGCGAACCTTGTTTTTGTCCGGGTCGATCTCCTCCACGATACCGGTAAAGCTGGCCAGCGGGCCGTCCGTGATCTTCACGGTCTCGCCCACGTTGTACTTCACCACGATCTCGTGCTTTTCCAGCGACATCTGGCGCACCTCTTCCTCCGTCAGGGGGATGGCCTTGTTGGCTTCGCCCACGAAGCCGGTAACGCCGCGGATGTTGCGGATCAAATGCCACGTCTCGTCGGTCAGCACCATCTTGATGAGCACATAACCGGGGAACACCTTGCGCTCCACTTCCTTCATGACGCCCGCTTCGGTCACTTCCGTCACGGTCTCCATGGGGATCTCCATACGCAGGACCATGTCCTCGCAATGGCGATTGGTCACAGACTTCTCGATGGCGGCTTTCACCGCGTTTTCGTAGCCGGAATAGGTATGGATCACATACCACTTCGCATTGTCAGCCATAGCCCGCTCCTTATGCGAACAAGCCGATCAATGTGTTGACTGCCAGAACGGCCACTGCGTCGAAGATCCAGATGAACGCACCCACGATCAGGGAGCACAGAAGCACCGTACCGGTGTTCTTCATGGTCTCCTTGCCGGAGGGCCATACGACCTTCTTCAGTTCGCTTTTCATTTCGCGGAACCAACGGCCGCGATCCTTGACTTTCTTTTCTTCAGCCATCGTTATTTCTCCTTCCGATTACTTCGTCTCGGTGTGGACGGTGTGCTTTCTGCAGAAGGGGCAATACTTGTTCAGCTCAAGCTTGTCAGGGGTATTCTTCTTGTTCTTCATCGTGTTGTAGTTTCTCTGCTTGCACTCGTTGCATCTGAGAGTGATTTTCACGCGCATGTAACGGCACCTCCTTATTAGATTAGGTATTCCCCTTCCGGGGTACCCGTTTGCCTCCCTGTTATTGCGGTCGTTCTTTTCACGCACCCAAAGCGAAAAAGCGCGCAAAAAGAAAGCACCTGCTCACAGGTAATGCCCACTATACCACACTTTTCCGTCGAGGTCAACCACTTTTTGCCCATTTTCTCGGGGATTTTTTGATTTTTTCACCGTTGGGGCAGCTTCTTCCTATTCCCTGTTGCGAAAAGCGACAAAACGCGGTATGATAGACGCAAATATTCCCCCGGTCAGGAGGTTTTTTTATGAAGATCATGGCCATCGACTACGGCGACGCCCACACCGGTATAGCCATCTCTGACGCCACCGCCACCCTGGCGGGGTACTCCACCGTCATCGACAGCCGCAAGGCCGAGGTGGTAACGGCGGAGATCTGCCGTCTGGTGCGGGAACACGGCGTGACGGAGCTGGTATTGGGCTATCCCAAGAACATGGACGGCACGCTGGGGCCCCGGGCGGAGAAGTGCGCCGCCTACGCCGAAACGCTGCGGCAGGCCACTGGGCTGACCGTGACGCTGTGGGATGAGCGGCGCAGCACCGTGGAGGCTCATGCCATTCTGTTCCATAACGGCAAAAACGGAAGGCAGCGGAAAAAGACCGTGGACGCGGTGGCGGCGTCGCTGATGCTGGAAGGGTATCTCACCCGCAAACGGTGGGAGGCGCAGTTATGAAGGTGCTGGTGATCGGCGGCGGCGCCGCCGGCATGATGGCGGCGCTGACAGCGGCGGAGAACGGCCATCCGGTGACGCTGCTGGAGCGGCAGGCCCGTGTGGGCCGCAAGCTGCTGGCCACCGGCAACGGCCGGTGCAACCTCACCAACCGCCATGCAGCGCCCGCACACTATCACGGGCAGACGCCGGATTTCTGCCGCTTCGCGCTGGAGGCCTTCTCCGTGCAGGATACGCTGGACTGGTTTGCCCGCCGCGGCCTTGTGACCACCACCGAGGACAGCGGCCGTGTCTACCCCTTCAGCAACATGGCGGGCAGCGTGCTGGACGTACTGCGTTTCGCGCTGGAAGACAGCGCCGTTGACCTGCGCACCGGCTGCGTTGTGACGGCGCTGAAAAAGAAGGGAAATTCCTTCTCCGTCCGCACCGAGACCGGTGAGGACTTCGACGCCGACCGGGTGATCCTTGCGGCAGGCGGCGCGGCAGGCGGCAAGGTGGGCGGCGTGATGGACGGCTATCAGTTGGCCAAGGGGCTGGGCCATCACCGCACGGCGCTGTATCCCTCACTGGTACAGCTGAAAACCGACCCCACTTATCCCCGCGCCCTGAAGGGCGTGAAAGCGGAGGCCGCCGTTACCATCTGCCGGGGCGGTGACGTATTGGCGCAGAACCGGGGCGAGGTGCTGTTCACCGAGTACGGCGTCAGCGGCCCGGCGATATTTGATCTCTCACGGTCGGCAGCCACCGGCGGCGCAGACCTGACGGTTGCGCTGGATCTGCTGCCGGACTGGGACGATGAGGCCGTACTGGCATGGCTGCACCGGCGGCAGGCCGCCGCGCCGGGCCGGGAAGCCGGCACGCTGCTGACCGGCGCCCTCCACTCCCGTCTGGGGCAGATGGTATGCAAGGCGGCAGGCTTCACCAACCAACCCATCGCCAGCCTGTCGACGGACGACCTGCACCGCATCGCGGCGCGGGTCAAGGGCTTCTCTCTGCCCATCACCGGCGTGTGCGGTTTCGATCAGGCACAGGTGACGGCGGGCGGTCTGCGGTGCGATGAATTTGACCCCCGCACCATGGAGAGCCGTCTCGTCTCCGGCTTCTACGCCTGCGGTGAGGTGCTGGATGTGGACGGCGATTGCGGCGGCTATAACCTGCAATGGGCATGGAGCAGCGGTCATCTGGCGGGCTTATTACGGTAATGAAACACCTGTCTTGCGAATCCACGGCAAGACAGGTGTTTTCGTGATTTTACAAAAAATTCACACTCTGCTATTGACAAGTCTTACAAACATGGTAGAATGTAACTTAGCTAATACCCTAACAACTTCATACCTTATCAAGAGTGGCGGAGGGAACGGCCCAATGAAGCCACGGCAACCTGTTTTTCAAGGTGCCAAATCCGACGTTGAATCGAAAGATGAGGAAAGAGCAAGAAAGTTCAGCACTCTGTCGGTTCAGGCAGGGCGCTTTTTTGTTGCGTTTTCCCGAAAGAAAGGAGATTATTTTTATGGCAAAGCATCTGTTTACTTCCGAATCCGTTACCGAGGGACATCCCGATAAGATCTGCGACCAGATCAGCGACGCCGTTCTGGACGCCATTTTCGAGAAGGATCCCAACGGCCGTGTGGCCTGCGAGACCACCGCTTCCACCGGCCTGATCCACATCATGGGTGAGATCACCACCTCCTGCTATGTGGATATCCCCAAAATCGCCCGTGACGTGATCCGTGACATCGGCTACGACAACGCCGCCTATGGTTTTGACTGCAACACCTGCGCCGTCATCACCAACATCGACGAGCAGTCCGGCGACATCGCGCTGGGCGTGGATAAGTCTCTGGAGGCCAAGGAGGCCGGCCACGACGAGCTGGACAACGGCGCCGGCGACCAGGGCATGATGTTCGGCTACGCCTGCGACGAGACTCCTGAGCTGATGCCGCTGGCCATTTCTCTGGCTCACAGGATGGCCAAGCGCCTGACCGACGTGCGCAAGCAGGGTCTGGTGGACTATCTGCGCCCCGATGGCAAGACTCAGGTCACCGTGGAGTACGATGAAAGCGGCAAACCCGTCCGTGTGGACACCGTGGTGGTCTCCACCCAGCACGCCGCCGAAGTCTCTCTGGAGCAGATCCGCAAGGACATGATCGAGCTGGTCATCAAGCCCTCCGTGCCTGCCCAGCTTCTGGATGAGAACATCAAGTTTTATGTCAACCCCACCGGCCGCTTCGTCATCGGCGGTCCTCAGGGCGACAGCGGCCTGACCGGCCGCAAGATCATCGTGGACACCTACGGCGGCAGCGCCCCCCACGGCGGCGGCGCTTTCTCCGGCAAGGACCCCACCAAGGTGGACCGCAGCGCCGCCTATGCCGCACGCTGGGTGGCCAAGAACGTGGTAGCCGCCGGCCTGGCCAGCAGATGCCAGGTGCAGCTGGCCTACGCCATCGGCGTGGCCCGTCCCGTCAGCGTGCTGGTGCAGACCTTCGGCACCGGCGTGGTATCTGACGAGGCACTGGAAGCCGCTGTGGAGAAGGTCTTTGACCTGCGCCCCACCGCCATCATCCGCGATCTGGATCTGCGCAAGCCCATCTATCGCCAGCTGGCCGCCTACGGCCACATGGGCCGTGAGGAGCTGGGCGTGGCCTGGGAAAAGACCGACCGTGTGGAGGCCCTGAAGGCCGCGCTGGGCAAGTAAGTTTTCGGCAGGTCAGTGAAGCGCGGCTTGTCTTGACGGCAGCCTTGTGCTATACTGTATTTACTATGTACAGGGAGTGATCGTATGCATTTGCAGGAATCCGGCGAGATGTATCTGGAGACCATTCTGGTGCTGACCAGTCAATCGCCCCATGTCCGCGCCATTGATGTGGGCGAGTATATGGGCTATTCCAAGCCCAGTGTCAGCCGCGCCATGGGTCTTTTGAAGAGCGGCGGCTATATCAGGGTGGACGAAAACGGCTATATCACGCTATTGGAGCCGGGCCGGGAGGTGGCGGAAAAGATCTATGAACGCCACACGCTGCTGACGCAGTTTCTCACCCGGCTGGGCGTATCGCCGGAGGTGGCCGCCGAGGACGCCTGCAGAATGGAGCACGTGATCAGTGATGAATCCTTTGCCGCCATCAAGCGCCACGCACATCTGAACACGAAGTAAACGCAAAAATGAGGGACAGTTCTCTGTCCCTCATTTTTTATGGGATTTCCAGCCGCGGGCCGGGGCGGTATTCCTCCGACAGCACCTCTACGGCGATCCCTCCCGCGGACAGCTCCGTCAGGCGGCGCTGCAAACTCTCTGTCTGCTCCGCCGGGAGGGAGACGGCCAGCACCACGTCCGCGCCGTACTGCACGTCGTCCACCACGCCGTTTACGCCCTCGATCTCCAGCTTCACCCGCTGGAGCAGCGGATAAGTACAGGGCACCTTCACCCGTGCCCACGCGCCCATCACCGCGATGCCGGAAGCCCCCAGCGCGTCCTTGGCCCCCTTGGAATAGGCCCGGGTCAGTCCGCCGGCTCCCAACAGGATACCGCCGAAATACCGGGTCACCACACAGCACACATTGGTGACCTCCTCCCGCTCCAGCACCTTCAGCATGGGCTGTCCGGCGGTGCCCTGCGGCTCGCCGTCGTCGCTGTACCGGGCAATGGCAGGGCCGATGCGGTAGCACCAGCAGTTGTGGCGGGCATCGTAATACCTGGCCTTCATTTCTTTGATATACTGCTGAGCCTGTTCCTCCGATTCCACCGGCCAGATGTGACTGATAAACCGGGAGCGCTTCTCCACGAACTCGCTCTCCGCCGGAGCAAAGGGTACACGGAATTCACTCATTCCCAGTCCTCCTTCGGCGGCTGCCAGCCCTCGATATAGTCCCGCAGCTGGCCCAGCAGCCGGGGATTGCACACCGCCACCACATCCACCGTGTCGGCGTATTCCACGCTCTCCACCTTGGCCTCCCGGTACAGGCTGTCCAGCAGACCCGCCTTGTCATAGGGCAGATGCAGCGTCACCCGTCGGGTGCCCTTGTCCAGCTTCTTGTCGATGGCCGCCAGCAGCGCCGGGATCCCCTCGCCCGTTTTGGCGGAGATGGCCACGGCGTCCTCCTCTTTGGCCCGGTCACCCGGAAAGCTGAGGTCGGACTTGTTATACACCCGGATGCAGGGGATGGTATCGGCCCCCAGCTCCCGGATCAGGTCGTCCACGATCCTGGCCTGCTGCCGCCACTGGATATTGGAGGAGTCGATCACATGCAGCAGCAGGTCGGCGTATTCCAGCTCCTCCAGCGTGGCCTTGAAGGCCTCCACCAGCTGATGGGGCAGCTTGCGGATAAAGCCCACCGTGTCGGAGATCACCACATCCAGCGTATCGCTGACCGTCAGCAGTCGGGTGGTGGTGTCCAGCGTGTCAAACAGGCGGTTGTTGGCGGGGATGTCCGCGCCGGTGATGGCGTTGAGCAGCGTGGATTTTCCGGCGTTGGTGTAGCCCACGATGGCCACCACGGGGATCTCGTTCTTGCTGCGGCGCTGACGCTGTGTGGCACGCACCCGGCGCACCTCCTCCAGTTCCCCCTTCAGCTTGTCGATCTTGCGGCGGATATGGCGGCGGTCGGTCTCCAACTGGGTCTCGCCGGGGCCCTTGGTGCCGATGGGCGAGCCGCCGGTGCCGCCCTGCCGCTCCAGATGGCTCCACATGCCGATCAGGCGGGGCAGCAGGTACTGATACTGGGCCAGCTCCACCTGTAAGCAGCCCTCCTTTGTCCTCGCCCGCTGGGCGAAGATATCCAGGATCAGGCCGCTGCGGTCAATGACCTGCACGCCCAGCAGCTCCGTCAGCACACGGATCTGGGAGGGCGACAGCTCGTTGTCAAAGATCACCATGGTGGCCTTTTCGTTTTCCACCATGCGCCTGACCTCCTCCACCTTGCCCTCGCCGATGAAGCTGTGGGGATCCGGCTTTTCCCGGCTTTGCAACAGGATACCCGCCGTTTCGCCGCCGGCGGTCTCCACCAGCTCCGACAGCTCCATCAGGCTCTCCTCGTCGGCGCTGTCCTCTCCCAGCACCGGTGAGCGCAGACCCACCAGCACCGCGTAGTCACGGGCTTCTCGATTGGCTTCCAGTGTCTTTCGTTCCATAGTACCCTCGGTCAACAGAATTTTTTCCTATTATATACGCTTTTCCTGCGGTTGTAAACGAAAAAAAGGCCTGCATCCTCGGATGCAGGTCTTTTATGTGTCTTGTTAGCCCTCCAGGCCGAAACGCTTGTTGAACTTGGCAACACGTCCGCCGGTATCGACAAGCTTCTGCTTGCCGGTGAAGAACGGGTGACACTTAGAGCAGACTTCCACGCGAATATCCTTCTTCGTAGAACCTGTCTCAATCACATTACCGCAGGCGCATTTAATAGTAGTCTGCTGATAATTGGGATGGATTCCTTCCTTCATTGCTCTGGTTCACCCCTTTCCGGTACACTTGTCGTTTGGGCTTTCACCCACAAACGCAACTGTGATAATACCACACCTTATGGCAAATTGCAAGCACTTTTTTACAAATTCACCGTGGAATCTGTGTGGAAAAAGTACAGCACCTTTTCCGTGACCTCTTTTTCCAGCACCTTGCCCAGCGCCAACGCATAGGCCTCCAGCTGCGGACGGTAGCGCTCTGCCCGCGCCGCCGTCTCCTCCGGGGTGATCCGGTCGGTCTTGAAGTCCACCACTGTCAGCCCCTGCGGCGTTTCAAAGGCGCAGTCCACCACACCCTGCAGCAGCAGTTCCTCCCCCGACACAGCTTCGTCGTACAAAGCCGCGTCCGTCAGGAGGGCAAAGCGGTACTCCCGCCACACTTTATCCGCACGCCGGATCCGCTCCGCCAGAGGTGAGCCCAGAAACCGGGCCACCATGCCGCAGTCCACCGCAGCCGCCTGCTGGGCTGTCAGCAGCCGCCGCTGCCGCAGCTTCTCCACCTCCTGCGCCACCGCGTCGGCTGCAGGCGGCGTGGTAAAGTCGATATACTGCATGACCGCGTGGACGGCGGTACCCTTTTCCGCCGCCGTCAGACCGGTAATCTCCCGCAGGAATTTCGGTTTTTCAAACAGTACTGCCCGCCGCCGGGTCGGTGCGCCCTCGGCGATCTCCTCGTCGATGGCCCGCCCCTTCAGCTGCGTAGCCGTCACCTTTCCCGGCGTCACGGCGGCCTCAGGGTAAGGGTAGACCCATTCCAGCGCCGCGCCGTCAAATGTCCGCTCCTGCGGCAAATCTGTGATGACGCCGTCCTCATGGGCAGCCGCCGCGGTATCGGTGGGATTCTCCCACAAATACACCTGCCAGCCGCCGTCCTCCGCCGTCATGGTCCGGGGCGTCACCTCCGCCCACCGGCACAGCTTCGCGCCAGCGGCGGTACACAGCAGCGGCAGCAGCACCCAATCGCCAAGACATTTTCCCGCCGCCACCGCCTCCGGCGGCGTCGGCACGTCCGCCACGCCCGCCAGATCGCCGACACGCTTGCGGGCATTTCGCAGGCAGTCCACTGCGATCATCTTCTCCTTGGCGCGGGTCATGGCCACATAGAGGATCCGCATCTCCTCCGACTTGCTTTCCCGCCGCAGGCGCAGCGCCACCGCTGTTTTGCTGATGGTATCATACTTGATACGCCGCTGCCGGTCCACGCACTCCACGCCCAATCCCAGCTGCGTGTGTACCAACACCGGCTCCTGGGTATCCCGTGGATCGAACCGCTTGCTGAGATCGCACAGAAATACGATGGGAAATTCCAGTCCCTTGGACTTATGGATGGACATGATCTGCACGCCGCCGGCGCTCTGCTGGGTGGAGAGATCCGGCGCATCGCCGTTTTCCAGCAGCGTGCGCAGATGGGTCACGAAATCGAACAGGCTTTTCTTCCCCGCCCCGGCCATCTGCCGGGCATAGGTATAAAAGGCCACCAGATTATCCTTCCGCGCCTGCCCTCCGGGCATGGCCCCGAACACCGCGACGCAGTGGCAGGTGTTGTAGATCCGCCACAGCAGCTGATCCACCGTCTCATCCCGGGCCGCCTCACGCAGGCTCTCCAGCGTGTCCAGAAAGCCCCGGGTATCCCCGCTCTCGTCCAGCACCAGCGCGTCATAGTAATCGCCGTCCTTCCGCAAGGCCCGGATGGCCGCCAGACGGTCCGGCGTAAAGCCGAACAGGGGCGAGCGCAGCACAGAGATCAGCGGCACATCCTGCCGGGGATTGTCGATGATCTGCAGCAGCGAGTACACCACGGCGATCTCCACCGTGGAGAAAAAATCGCTGCTCTCATCGGCGGCACAGGGGAGATTCTGCGCCGCCAGCGCCGCCGTAAAGACCTTCAGGCGGCTGCGGGGCGAACGCATCAGAAGAACGAAATCCTCCGGCGTACACCGCCGCATGGCGCCGTCATCGCCCATGACGGGATAGCCCTCGTCCAGCATCCGGCGGATCCGGGCCGCCACAAACCGGGCCTCCACCGCCGTGCGGTCAAACCGCTCCTCCTCCGTGTCGGACACGTCGATCAGATGGAACTCCGCCGCCGCGTCGTCGTGGGGCGGATAGTAGGCCGCGCCGAAGTACAGCCGCTCCTCCGCGCCGTAGTCCATCTCCCCCATCTGCCGGGACATGATGCTGTGGAAAACGGCGTTGCAGGCGTCCAGCACGCTCTGCCGGGAACGAAAGTTTTGACTCAGCAGCACCTTGCGGGGCTGTCCCTCCTCCGCCTGCTCCGTCTGGACGTAGCTATTGTATTTCCGCAGGAAAATGGTGGGGTCTGCCAGCCGGAAGCGGTAAATGCTCTGCTTCACGTCGCCCACGGTAAACAGGTTCTGCTCCTGTCGGGAGATGGCGGTGAAGATACAGTTCTGCACCTCATTGGTGTCCTGATATTCGTCCACCATGATCTCCCGGTACCGTTGGGCCACCTGCCGGGCCAGCTCCGTCGGCTGACCGTCCGCCTGACACAACAGATCGATGGCATAGTGCTCCTGATCGGAGAAATCCATCACGTTGCGCCGTGCCTTCTCCGCCTGATACCGCCGGGCGAAATCCGCCGTCAGCGCCGTCAGTGCCAGCATGGCGGGCGCCATGGTCCGCAGATCCGCCAGATGCTCCTCCTCCGTGACGGCAAAGGGCTTGGCCATCTCCTTCACCGCGTCCTTGCACTGATCCCGCAGCGCCTTGACCCGTTCCTTTTCCGGATGCTCGCCCCGGACCGGCTTCACCCGCGGAAAGTCCGGTATCCGCCGCGCCATAGTCTCCCAGTCGCCCCGGGCCGCGGCAAACTGCCGCAGCTGTGCCGCTGTTTCCGTCAATTGCGCGCCATAGGCGGCGGCCACCGCTTCATCCGCAATACCGCCGGCCACCTTTTCCAGCTGTATCGCCCAGAATTCCGCCTTGGCTGCGGCGTCCTCCATAACCACCTGTCCATAGGGCGACGATGTCAGGCTGTCCGGCAGGGTCTCCCAATCAGCCCTCACCTTGTCCAGCCATTGCAGCGGATAGGGATGGCTCTGCAGCTTGCGGTGCAGCTCCAGCACCAGACGTTCCAGCGCCCGGTCGTCACGGCCGGCGCCCAGCGTCTCCGCCAGCTGCTCTCCCTGCCGGTCCATATGGACATAGAAGTCCTCCAGCACCCGCGCCAGTACCCGCTCCTTCAGGATCCCGGCCTCCTGCTCGTCCAGCACCCGGAAATCCGGCGTCAGGCTGCTGCCCTCCACCGGCGGCAGCAGATACACATTCTCCCGCAGCAGCGCGGCACAGAAGGCGTCCACCGTTTTGATATCCGCCTGATAGACCCGGAACATCTGGCGGCGCAGATGGGCGTCCTCCGGATGCTCCGCCACCCGTTTGGCCAGCTCCGCGGCAATCTTGCCCCGCAGCTCCGCGGCAGCGGCCTTGGTGTAGGTAATGATAAGGAAATCATCCACGGCGCACTGTTCTTCGGTAATATAGCGGAACAGCCGCTCCACCAGTACCTTCGTCTTGCCGGAACCGGCCGCGGCGGATACCAGCAGGCTGCCGCCCCGGTTCTCCACCGCCATGCGCTGGTCGTGGGTCAGTTCAATGTTCGCCATGGTCCACCTCCCCGTTCTCCTTCTCCATCAGGGTCCAGAACTCGCCGCTGTCCGTTTTGCGCAGCTGCCGCTTTCTGTCCCGGCTCTCGTCAAAATAGCAGGCCGAAGCAAAGGCGCAGTAGGTGCAGGCGCTGTCCTGGGGGTTTCGCGTATAGGGATCGGCGTCGATATTGCCCTGTGCGATCTCTCCCGTGATCTGGTGCAGCAGCTTTTCCACATACCGCCCCAGATGGCCCAACTGTGCCGCCGTGGCGATATCGCCGGACAGCGATCCGTCCTTCTTCACGCTGACAGGCAGGTAGCACGGCGTCTCCAGGGCGCTGTGCTCCATGGCCTGCAGCACCTCCGGCTTACTGAGTATCAGCCCGGTGCGGCGCAGGGCGCTGCGCATATCCGCCTTTAACTTTTCATCGGTAATGCTGCGCTCCCGCGGCAGGATCACGCTGCGGGCCGGCTGATACAGCACGCCGCAGGGCACGATGGGATGGCCGAAATAGTCCTGTCCCTCCTGCTGCAGCGTAAAAAGGTACAACAGCATCTGGATACCCAGCCCATAGCGGATATCGGTGAGGTCAAAGCTCTTTTTGCCGGTCTTGTAGTCCACCACCCGCAGATACAGCTTCCCGTCGTGGAGCCAGCCGTCCACCCGGTCCACCTTACCGGACACCGACAGGGTAGCGCCGCCCTCCCGCACGGTGATGGCAGGCAGATCACCGTCCCGGCCGCCGAAGCTCAGTTCGAAGGCCACCGGCGCAAAATCCGACTGCCGCATTTCCTCCGCCATGCCCAGTATGATCGTGCAGGCCGTCTCCCGCAAACGACCGAACAGATACTTGAAGCGGGCGGATTTATTCTGATACCCGTCTATCCGTGTGGCGGCGTACCGGTCCACATAGTGCTTCACCATGTGCCGCAGCGTCTCGTCGTCCACCTGCGCATAGCCGCCCCGCTCCTTCACATCCCGGTTCACATTCTCCAACAGGTCGTGCAGGAATGTACCCACCTCCGGGGCCTCGAAGCCGGCCTTTTTCCGCTCCTTCGCCCGCAGACCGTACTCCATGAAATAGCCGAAATGGCAGGACTTTACCCGGTCGATGCGGCTGGCGGACATGGCAATGGACTTGCCGTACAGCGACTGCACCGCCTCCGGCGACAGCCGCCCCCGCTCCATACGCCGGGCCCGCTCCATGGCGGACAGCGTGGGCGCGTACCGGGGCTGCTCCTGAAAATAGCGCCACAGCGCCTGGTCCGATCCGGCGGCGCACAGTGCCGTGGCCGGAAGCGTCAGACGGTAGGCCCCGTCCTCATGCCGCACCTTCACCCGGGGAAACAGCAGCGCCGTGCGCTCCACCACAAAGGAGGGCCGCAGCGCCGCGCCGGTCACGTCGGTAACAGGCCAGCTGATGTGCAGCCGCTCCGTAGGCTGGACAAGGCAGGCGTAAATATTCTGCAACTCGTTGTCCAGCGCGTCAAAGGTGGCGTCCGACAAAGGGATCTCCCGCTGCTGCAGGGCCTGCCGGTCATCACTGTCCAGAATACCGCCGTCCCGGTCGATCCGGGGCAGCAGGTGGTCGTTGGCCCCCAGCAGAAACAGCACCCGGACACGGTGGCGGTCATTGCGGGTGATCTCGCTGACCTTCACCTGATCCAGCGTGGCGGGAATGGTTCCCACGCTGTACTGGGTCAGCACCAGACGCAGCAGCTTGGCAAATTCCGAGCCGTCCAGCTCCGTGTCCCCCAGGATCTCCACAAACTGATCCAGCACGTCGCAGAAGATCTGCCACAGCTGGGCGTACTCCTCCGCCAGCTGCACCTGTCCCGCCTCCAGCAGCGCGTCCGCCTTATCCCGCAGGGCGTCCGGCACACCGGCGGCCGCCGCGAAATCGTACAGCGTCCGGGCCTTGTCCCGGGCGGCCGGCAGTGTCTTCAGGCCCTCCGCCAGCGCCAGCAGCGGTATGCGCACCTTTTCCCGGATACGGTTCACCTCCGCCAGCCGGGCAGCGCGCTCCTCGGTCAGCTCCACGCCGTAACCGTCCGGGTTGGCCGTCCACGGCACGTCCCGCAGCCACATAACGCCGCGAATGTCCCACCGGATCACATAGTTTTCCAGCAGGTCGCACTCCTCCGCCGTCACGCCGGTCATACCGGTTTTCAGATAGCGGAACATGTCCTCGTATTCAAAGCCGCCGGTCACCGCGTCCACGGCGGACAGCAGCAGCGTGATCACCGGCTTTTCCAGAATTTCGCTGCGGCGGCTGATGTAGGCGGGGATGCCGTCCCGCTGAAACACCGATTCCAGCAGCGGGCCGTATATATCCATGGCGCGGCTGGCCACGGCCATATCCCGATAGCGATAGCCCTGTGCCGCCAGCTGCCGGATCCGGGCGGAAACGTACTCCACCTCCGTATAGGCGGTGGCGGCCTCATACAGCGCCACCGCATCGGTTTCGTCCTCCCATGCCGCGTCGCTGCCGAAAAAGTGGCGCTCCAAATGGTCCAGAGGGCTCTCGCCGTTTCGGGTGAGGTACTCCATGCGGCACTTCACGCCCGCCTCCTGTGCCATGCGCACCAGACGCTCCTTCTGGGCGGCGGCATTCCGGAACAACTGGCCGCTCCGGTCGCCCAGCAGCGTCACCGTCACGCTGTGAGACCGCCGCAGCGCCAGTGCGAGGATGCTCTCCTCCTGCTTGTTGAAAAAGGAGAAGCCGTCCAGATACAGGTCCTTCCCGTCCAGATACCGGGACTGGGGCAGGCTGTCACACAGCTTCTGCACACGGGAGCGCACATCCGTCTCTCCGGTACGCAGCCGGGCGTCGTAGGCGGCGAAGATCATGGCCACATCCCGCAGCT
The DNA here is from genome assembly GCA_945915065.1 of uncultured Clostridia bacterium. Classification (GTDB taxonomy): domain Bacteria; phylum Bacillota; class Clostridia; order Oscillospirales; family Oscillospiraceae; genus Vescimonas. The sequence goes on from CAMEER010000009.1 coordinate 43,444, forward strand.
TGTCGCCCATGGCCCCCTCCATGTCGGCCACATGGCGGAACAGTGTCTCCGGGGCGATCTGATAGGCGTAAAACTCGTCGGCCAGCGCGGTCAGCTGATGCAGAAACGCCGCCCGCTGAGAGGGCCGTCCGAACACCTTCAGATTGCTGTGCAGCTCCTGCAGGCAGCGGCGCATGGTCAGCAGCTTGCCGCCGTTGTCCAGCGTCACGTCCGCCAGTCCTCCGGTCTCTCCCAGCACGCGGGTGGCAAGACTCTGAAAGCTGAGCACCTCCGCATCACGGCAGGCCGTGGGGCCGCAGGCGCGGCACAGATCCAGCTCCGCCTCATGGGAAGTGTGCTCCGGCACCAGCAGCAACTGGGGGCGGTTCCCCCGCTCCCGGGCCATGGTCTCCAGCACACGGGCGGATTTGCCGCTTCCCGCGCGTCCGATCCAGATGGTCAGCATGGTGGCTGTCCTCCTCATAAGTAAATGATTTCATACGTTCGATTTATGTTCTATTATACCGCACTTTATGCCCCTTGGAAAGTGCGTCCGGAAATTTTTCTGTTGACAATGTAAGCCTCCGGCATTACGATACGTTTACAACACAAACAGGAGCCAAGACAGCATCGAGCTGTCGCCATATTGCGAAAAACGGAGGTGGACAAATGACCGGTCGGCTTTTTTTCTCCCCGGTTCTGGTGGCCGTGGTGCTGATCGCCGCGGTGCTGGTGCTGCAGCGTGTGCTGCGAAAGCGCGTCCGTCCGGCGGTGCTGCATACCCTGTGGCTGCCGGCGGCGGTGATACTGGCCGGAGTGATCATCTTTACCGGTACAAACAGCGCTTCCGTACATTCCCCCGATGATGAGGGCCGTCCCCTGGACGAAACGATGATGGAACAGCTGAACGACCTGTTCTTCGCCGGAAGCTGGTATTCTCAGGCTTTGACCAGCACCTATGAGGATCCCCGGGACGTGGATCTTGGCCAGATGTTCTACAACGGCAGCAAAAACCGGCAGATCACTCCGGAAGAATATCAGTATATCCAGCAGCAGTGCGGCTTCCCCGGCATCGATGTGATGGTCATTTCTCCCCAGGAAATGGACGAGGCGCTGCTGGAGGTATTCGGCCTGACGCTGGAGGATACCCACAATGTGGGGCTGGACCAGTTTCTCTACTGGGAGGAGACCGGCTGCTACTACCTTGTCCACGGCGACACCAACGCCATCGGCATCACCTTTGCCGAGGGACAAACTCTTGGCGAGGGATGCCTTGCGCTGACATATACCGGTTATGACGGCACGTATCTGGTCCGTCTGCGGCTGGGGCAGACGGAATCGGATGCCGGGCATGTCTATATTGAATCTCACCAGGCGATCGATCCCGCCTATACGTCATAATACCAAAACAAAGGAAGAGCGCGGCCGCGCTCTTCCTTTGTTTTGGTTTACTGCTTACTGCCACAGGCTGCACAGCAGGTCGGTGTAGGTACTGGGATCGTCGATGGGCAGGCCGGCAATGAGACACGCCTGATTGTAGAGGATCTGAGCGTACTTCTTCGCCTTTTCCGGTTCCGCGGCGCGGGCCGTCTCAAAGGTCAGGAACGCGGGATGATCCACGTTGATCTCCAGGATACGCTTGGCCTTCATGTTCAAGTCGGGCTGTACGGCGGTGAAGTATTTCTCCATCTCAAAGGTGAGACCCTCGCCGCTGGACAGGCACACCGGGTGGGTCTTCAGCTTGGTGCTGGCCTTGACCTCCGTCACCTTGTCGCCCAGCGTCTCCTTGATAAAGTCGAAGGCCTCCTTGTACCGCTCCGTCTCATCAGGCTTGGTCTCGCCGTCCAGCTCCAGCTCGCCGTCCACCACGCTGCGGAAGGGCTTGTCCCGGTACCTGCCGAACAGGTCGGGGATAAAGCTGTCGGTATTGTCGGTAAAGTACAGCATCTCATAGTCGTGCTCCTTCACCAGCTCCGTCTGGGGCAGGTGGTCGATGGCATCCACGTTTTCGCCGGTGGCGTAGTAGATGAACTTCTGGCTCTCCGGCATACGGTCCACATACTCGTCCAGCGTCACCAGCTTCTTCTCTTTCGAGGAGTAGAACATCAGCAGATCCTGCACCTTTTCCTTGTTGACGCCGTAGTTGTTCAGGGCGCACAGCTTCAGCTGGCGGCCGTAGCTGCGGTAGAGCTTCTCGTAGTTCTCCCGCTCGTCCTTCAGCATCCGCAGCAGCTCCGCCTTGATCTTCTTTTCCAGATTGGCGGCAATGACCTTCAACTGGCGGTCATGCTGCAGCAATTCCCGGGAAATATTCAGGCTCAGGTCGGGAGAATCCACCACGCCGCGGACGAAGTTGAAGTACTCCGGCAGCAGATCGGCGCAGTGATCCATGATCATGACGCCGGAGGTGTAAAGCTGCAGTCCCGGCTTGAAATCCTCGGTATAGTACTGGTTGGGCATCCGGGAAGGGATGAACAGCAGCGCCTTATAGGTGACGGCGCCCTCCACGGAGACGGTGATCACCGACTGGGGCGGCGCCATCTCACCGAAGCGCTCCTGATAGAACTTGTCGTACTCCTCCCTGGTGACCTCGCTCTTTTTCCGCTGCCACAGGGGCACCATGGAGTTGAGGGTCTCAAGAACGAACTCCTCCTCGTACTCCGGCTTGTCCTCCGGGCAGCCCTCCTTCAGCTTGGAGTGGGGCATCAGCATCCGGATGGGGAAGCGGATATAGTCGCTGTATTTCTTCACCAGCCGGTAAAGGGAATGTTCCCGCAGGTACTGGCTGTACTCATCCTTCTCCTCCTCGGTGTCGGGCTTGATGTGCATGATGATATCGGTACCCACCGCAGCCTTCTCGCAGGGCTCAATGGTGTAGCCGTCCACGCCGGAGGACTGCCAGCGGTACGCCTGGTCGCAGCCGTACTTTTTCGTCACCACGGTGATCTGATCCGCCACCATGAAGGCGGAGTAGAAGCCCACACCGAACTGACCGATGATATCGGTGTCGGAGGTCTCCTCCTTGCCCTCCAGCTCGCCCTTGAAGCGGAAGCTGCCGCTGTTGGCAATGACGCCCAGATTGTTCTCCAGATCGTTCTCGTCCATGCCGATACCGTTGTCGCTGACGGTGAGGGTACGGTTGTCCTTGTCGATGGTCAGCGTGATCTGGAAATCGTCACGGTTCATCCCCACCTTGTCATCGGTCAGGCTGAGATAGCACAGCTTGTCGATGGCGTCGGAGGCGTTGGAGATGATCTCCCGCAGGAAAATCTCCTTATGGGTATAGATGGAGTTGATCATCAGATCCAGCAACCGTTTGGACTCGGCTTTGAATTGTTTCTTTCTCATCGTATCGATCCTTTCTATACAGAGAGGGAGACGCGCAGCGCCTCCCTGGTTATACATTTTATTTCTGATCTTTTTCCTGCTGCTTCTTTTCATTGGCGCGGGTAATGCACCAGCCGGCGGCGGTCAGCGCCATCATGGTGCCGGAGATCACCGCCAGCGCCCTGCCCAGCGGCACCAGCTTGGGAAGCACCTTCGCGCCGGCGCGAACAGCTTTTTCGCCCACGTTGGCAACGGTTTTCAAATTGGGCATCGTCTCACCTCACTTATGGGCGCTGTACCAGTCGATGACCGACTGGCCGGTGGCTTCGCCCGGCATCTTGTCGTACTGGGCGGTAAAGCCGGAATCAGATGCGTATACAAGGGCAGAGATCATGGCATTTCCTCCCTTTTCTGTTCTATTATACCACCCCTGTCAATATCCGGCAGCATCAGCGCATAAAGCGGTCGATGGCATCGTTGAGGCTGTCAATGGCGGCGGTATCGCCCTCTTCCACGGCGTCCACAATACAGTGGGCAATGTGATCCTTCAAAATCACGCGGCCGGTGGAGTTCAACGCCGAAATGACGGCGGACAGCTGCACCAGCACCTCGGAGCAATCCTCGCCTCGTTCCACCATGCGGCGTACAGCGTCCAAATGGCCCTGGGCCCGGCTGAGCCGGTTCAGCACCGCCTTGGTGTGGGCATGGGAGTGGGTATGGGAATGGGTGGTGCCGTCGGCATGGATATGTACATGGTCAGACATAAGCACTCGCTCCTTTGCTGCGGTTTTGGAAAAGGGCCGCCGCTTTCCTGCGGCAGCTTCTTTATCATACATCATTCTTTCCGTTTTGGCAAGTGCTTACACGCTTACGGATACTCACAGCAGGGCTTTTTCATGCCAAAAGCCTGCCGCCGGCAAATCCATTCAATTGCAAATTGACTTGCCCGTTTCGGCGTGGTAGAATAGGAAAAAACGAAAGAGAGGGCTTTTCTATGTGCAGCCATGACCATGAACACACCCATGCCGACGGCACTACTCACACCCATTCTCATGATCATACCCATTCCCATGACCATGACCATCAGCACCACTCTCCGGAGGAAGCGCTGGCGCTGCTGACCTATATGGTGCAGCACAACCGTCACCACGCCGAGGAACTGCATGAGCTGGCCCACAGTCTGGAGGATGAACCGGCTCAGCTGATCCACGATGCCGTTCTGGATTTCAATTTGGGCAATGAAAAGCTGGATGAAGCCCTGAAGCTGTTGAAAGACTAACTATTAGAAGTCAAGCCTGAAATGAATGGATTGGCAAGAA
>CAMEER010000010.1 GCA_945915065.1 uncultured Clostridia bacterium
GGCGCCGACCTGGTGGGTAAGGTGGAGGCCGGTATCCCCGAGGACGATCCCCGCAACCCTGCCGTCATTGCCGATAACGTGGGCGATAACGTGGGCGACGTGGCCGGCATGGGCGCCGACCTGTATGAGTCCTACGTGGGTTCTATCATCTCTGCCTCCGCGCTGGGCGTGGCTGCCTTTTCTGATCAGGCGTTCAAGGCCATGGCGATTCCCATGGTCATGGCGGCTGTGGGCATCCTGTGCTCCATTATCGGTTCTTTCTTTGTCAAGACCGAGGAGAACGCTGACCAGCGTACGCTGCTGAAGGCGCTGTCCCACGGCACCAACCTGTCTGCCATTCTCATCGCGGTTATTTCCTTCTTCCTGGTGTGGTCGCTGCTGGGTCTGGAACACTGGGGTTTGTATGTGGCGATTCTGTCCGGTCTGGTGGCCGGTGTGCTGATCGGCAAGGCTACGGAATATTACACCTCCGATACCTATAAACCCACACAAGAACTGAGCAGCAAGAGCCAGACCGGCTCCGCCACCATCATCATTGGCGGTCTGGGTCTGGGCATGCTGTCCACCGCCCTGCCTATCATCATTGTGGCGATCTGCATTCTGCTGGCCTTCTTCCTGTCCGGCGGCGCTTCCAGTGCCGGTATGGGCCTGTACGGCATCGCACTGGCTGCTGTGGGTATGCTGAGCACGCTGGGCATCACGCTGGCTACTGACGCTTATGGTCCTGTGGCCGACAACGCTGGCGGTATCGCCGAGATGGCCGGTCTGGATCCTGAGGTCCGCAAACGCACCGACGCGCTGGATTCTCTGGGCAACACAACCGCTGCCACCGGCAAGGGTTTTGCCATCGGTTCCGCCGCCCTGACCGCTCTGGCCCTGATGGCCTCCTATATTGAGAAGGTCAAGGAAGTGGGCGCGGCCGACGTGACATTCAATGATTTCTCCCTGATGAACCCGCTGGTGCTGGTGGGTCTGTTCATTGGTGCGTGTCTGCCCTTCGTGTTTGCGGCGCTGACCATGAACTCCGTGGGCCGTGCCGCCCAGAGCGTGGTGATGGAGGTGCGCCGTCAGTTCAAGGAGATCACCGGACTGATGGAGGGCAAGGCCGATCCGGACTATGCCCGCTGCGTAGATCTGTGCACCAAGGCCAGCCTGAAGGAAATGGTGCTGCCTACCGTTATCGCCGTGGTCACCCCCATTGTGGTGGGTATGATCCTGGGCTTCAAGGGTGTTGTGGGCCTGCTGGCCGGCGCTACTGTCACCGGATTCCTGATGGCCATCTACATGGCCAACGCCGGCGGCGCCTGGGACAACGCCAAAAAGTACATCGAAGCCGGCAATTTCGGCGGTAAGGGCAGCGAGTGCCACAAAGCCGGTGTGGTAGGCGACACCGTGGGCGATCCCTTCAAGGATACCTCCGGTCCCGCCATCAACATTCTCATCAAGCTGCTGAGCATGGTCTCCATCGTGTTTGCCGGTCTGGTGGTCAATTTCTCCATCCTGTAAAAACAGACTGCCGGCGAAGCCGAGGTTTTTGAAAGACAAAAGAGGTAACTGCGTACCACGCAGTTGCCTCTTTTTTTGTATGAGTATAAATTTTTGCGTCCCGGCGTACAATAGTCATGCAATCTGCGAAAAGATGGGAGGATCCGCCATGAGTGACAGAAGATGGCGCAAATGGGAGCTAATCGGGCTGTTTGTCACACTGATCTTCGGCAACCTGCTGCACTTTGTCTACGACTGGAGCGGAAAGAACCGCATTGTGGCGGCGTTTGCCGCCACCAACGAATCGACTTGGGAGCACATGAAGCTGCTGGTGATCCCGTGGGTGGTGTGGTCGCTGGTGGAAGCCATCGCGCTGCGGGAGAACCGACAGCCGGTACTGTTGGCCCGGGCACTGGGTATGCTGGTGGGCGTGGTGTTCATTCCTGCCGTATACTATACCTATACCGGCGCCACAGGCGCCAGCAGCATGATTGTGGATGTGCTGCTGTTTCAGGCGGCGGTGCTGCTGGGAGCGTGGGTTTCGTGGCGGATACTGGCCAAGGGAAGCTGCATCGGCCCTGTGTGGTCGGCAGTGGGGCTGCTGCTCCTGCTGGGCGTATGGGCGCTGACGGTATGGTGGACCTACGATCCGCCGCAGCTGCCGCTGTTCACCGACCCCATTACAGGCCAAACGGGTCTGTTTGCAGGAAAGGAATAGGGAAAAAGAGACGGTGGAAAAGTCGAAAGACGATCCTCGTCTCTTTTTCTTGACCGGCTACCGTTGTTGGGATATAATGGGATCACAATAGCAGTTTGCTGTGATTCGTTGAACGGAGGCGATGGAATTGAAGAAGATCGTTCACAAGTCCGCCATTCCGCTGTATGTGGCGGCGGTGACATGGCTGCTGTACGCGCTGTTGTTTCCGCTATACAGGCTGCCCCATTTTCTGCTGGCAGCCGCTGCCGCCGCAGTGGTAGGGATAGTGGCCCGCCTGTTCTGCCGGGATACGGTGGAGGAAGTGCCCGAAGAGCCGGAGACCACCGGCAACGAGGAACTGGACAAGATGATTGCCGACAGTAAAAAAGCCATCGCGGAGATGAAGCGGCTGGATGACAACATTGCTGACCCCACCATCTCTGCCCAGATCGTCCGGCTGCAGCAATTGACCGGAAAGATTTTCGCGCAGGTGGAGCAGAATCCGGAAAAGCTGCCACAGATCCGCAAGTTTATGAACTATTACCTGCCCACAACGCTGAAGATCCTCAATGCCTATGACCGTATGGGTGAGCAGGGTGTGTCCGGCGAGAACATTACCTCCACCATGCAGAAGGTGGAGGGCATGATGTCCACCATCATCACCGCCTTTGAAAAGCAGCTGGACAGCCTGTTCGGTTCGGAGGCCATGGATATCTCCACCGATATGGTGGTGCTGGAGAACATGATGGCCCGGGAGGGACTGACAGAAGATCCCCTCCACAAAACGGTCACCTCCGAGGAGTCTCAGACGGAGCCTGCTGCCGAGGAGAAAACGCAGGTGGATGCCGGTGGTATCACCCTGGAACTTTGATACAAATAGTAATATATTGTCGAAATCATACAGAAAGGAATCAAAACGATGACTGATAACAACCTGCCTGAACTGACGTTGACCCCCGATACCGCCACAGCTGCGGAGATCCCCTCCCTGACCCTGACCCCTGAGGCGCCCGCCACTCCGGCTGCACCTGAGGTGAAGAAAGAGGTAGAGCCGGTGGTGCTGGATGAGAGCATGCTGACGGAGCAGGAGCGTGCCGCCGTCAACGAATTTTCCAAGAAGATCGATGTGCGCGACACCAATCAGGTACTGCAGTACGGCGCGGCCGCCCAGAAGAGCGTGGCCTCCTTCTCCGAGAGCGCACTGGCCAACGTCCGCGGCAAGGATATGGGCGAGATCGGTGAGGATCTCAGCCGCCTGGTGGTGGAGCTGAAGGGCTTTGGCGCCCCGGAGGAGAAGAAGGGTCTGGCGGGCCTGTTCAAAAAGGCCGGCAACCGTATTGAAACCATGAAGGCCCAGTACAGCAAGGTGGAGGCCAACGTGGACAAGATCGCCCAGAATCTGGAAAACCATCAGATTACGCTGCTCAAGGACGTGGCCATGTTCGACCAGATGTATGAGCTGAACCTGAAGTACTACAAGGAATTGACCATGTACATTCTGGCCGGCAAAAAGCGTTTGGCGGACGTCCGCTCCGGCGAACTGGAGGAGCTGCGCAAGAAGGCGGAGGCCAGCGGTCTGGCGGAGGATGCACAGGCCTATAACGATCTGGTCAGCATGTGCGACCGGTTCGAGAAAAAGCTTCACGATCTGGAGCTGACCCGTATGGTGTCCATCCAGATGGGGCCCCAGACCCGCCTGCTGCAGAATAACGACACGCTGATGATCGAGAAGATCCAGTCCTCTTTGGTGAACACCATTCCCCTGTGGAAGAGCCAGATGGTGCTGGCGCTGGGTATGGAGCACAGCCGTCAGGCCACGGCGGCCCAGAACGCCGTGACCGAGATGACCAACGAGCTGCTGAAAAAGAACGCCGATACCCTGAAAATGGGCACCATCGCCACCGCCAAGGAGGCGGAGCGCAGCGTGGTGGATATCGAGACCCTGCAGCACACCAACCAGCAGCTGATCTCCACGCTGGATGAGGTGGCCCGCATCCAGAAGGAGGGCGCCGCCAAGCGCAAGGAGGCCGAGGCTGAGCTGGGCAGAATCGAAGGCGAGCTGAAGCAGAAACTGATGGAGCTGCGTGGATAAGGAAACGACCTCCTTGAAAGGAGAGACAGCATATGAAATTTTTCAAGAAGCGCTCTGTGGCGTGGGTGGTGCTGGTGCTGGCCGTGGCAGCCAGCGTGTGTATCGGCTTTGCCCGGAAGGACCATTTTCTGGCCAAGCAGCCCACAGAGCTACTGGATGTGCAGTACCGCCAGTGGATCTGTGACGACGCCAAGCTGCTCAGCAGCGGGACAAAACAACTGATCGAGCAGTATAACGCCGATTGGGATGAGCGGTACTACGCCGTGGTGGCTGTGGCCACCGTGGAGCACCTGACAGGCTGGGAAGGCCAGGAGTATGCCGCCAATCTGGGGCAGCAGTGGGGGCTTGGTGAGAACGACATGATCCTGCTGCTGGTAGAGGACGGCGACTGGCAGGTCTATTACGGCGACCGGGTCGGCGCCTGTATGACCGATACCCAGCAGCAGAAACTGCGAAGTGCCATCGACAGCCCCTACTACACCGGCGACTTTGATACGGCGGTGACGGCATTCTTCCGGCAGAGCGACGTGTTTTACGGCCAGGCGCAGCTGAATACCGGCGGAAGCTATAGCGGCGGCGATCCCGGTTGGTACGCGCAGGAGCCTGCCGCGGTCAAGACCGGCGGCGTATCCATCGGCGGTGTGGTTTTGCTGATCGTCGCCATCTTCGCGGTGTGGGTACTGCTGGATCGGATGCGTTATAACCGCTACCGCCGGCGGTATGTGATGCCGGGCATCATCCCGCCTGTTGCCTACTACCCGATTTTCTGGGGACGGCGCCCTGCGGCACCTCGTGCGCCGCGCCCGCCCCGGCGGCCTTATAACGGCGGGCCGCGTCCGCCTTCGGGCGGCGGTCCCCGGCCCGGCGGCGGAGGATATCGGCCACCCCGCAGTACCCCGCGGCCCCAACCGCCCCGCAGCAGTTCCCGGCCCGGGAGCGGCTTCAGCGGCGGCGGATTTGGCGGAGGCAGCCGCAGTGGAGGCAGCCGCAGCGGCGGAAGCCGTGGGGGCTTTGGCGGAGGCGGCTTCGGCGGCGGACGCCGGTAAGACATTTTCCATAGGAAAGGCCCAATGGCACAGCCGTTGGGCCTTTTGTGTCAATTTTTGTGATATTATAGGAATCGGAACACATTATCCTTGACAGAAACTAAAGCGATTGCTATAATACGCCCGCTTTTCAAAAATATTTCCATGTGACGCCTGCGTCAGGTATTGCTCATGACACAGCGTTATGTGATAGCATAAAAAGCGAGGATGAGAAAAACGCATCACCATATCACACCTCAGGAGGACATAACATGCTTTATATTCAACATTTGACCAAGCGTTACGGCGAAAAGAAAGCGGTGGATGATCTGAGCCTGCACATTGCCCCCGGCGAGATTTACGGCTTCATCGGTCATAACGGCGCAGGCAAAACCACCACCTTGAAGGCTGTGGTGGGGATCCTGCCCTTTGAGGAGGGAGAGATCACCATCAATGGCACACCTATAAAGGCAGATCCCTTGACATGCAAACGGCAGTTGGCCTATATCCCCGACAACCCGGATCTGTACGATTACATGACCGGCAGCAAGTATTTGAACTTTATCGCCGATATCTTTGGTGTGGGAGCAGAGGAGCGGCAGGAGCGCATCCGCAAATACGCGGACCTGTTTGAACTGACCGATGATCTGGCGCAGCCCATTGCCGCCTATTCCCACGGCATGAAGCAGAAGCTGGCCATCATCTCCGCCTGGCTCCACCAGCCGAGGCTGATTATCATGGATGAACCCTTCGTGGGTCTGGATCCCAAAGCAGCCCACACGCTCAAAGGCATGATGCGGGAGGTCTGCGATCAGGGCGGCGCCATCTTTTTCTCCACCCATGTGCTGGAGGTGGCGGAGAAGCTGTGCGACAAGGTGGCCATCATCAAGGGTGGCCGGCTGATCCGCGCCGGCACCATGGAGGAGGTCAAGGGCGACGACTCTCTGGAAGAAGTGTTCCTTGAACTGGAGGGTGAATGATGCTGAAGACTCTGCTGAAAAAACAACTGCTGGAGCTGAACCGCAGCTTTTTCTATGATGCCAAGAAGAACACCGCCCGCTCCAAAGCTTCCAGCATTCTGCTGATCGTGCTGTACGCGCTGCTGATGGTGGGCGTCATCGGCGGCATGTTCACCTTCATGGCCATAGGCCTGTGCCAGCCACTGGTGGAAATGGGCATGGGCTGGCTGTACTACGCGCTGATCATTCTGATCGCCGTCTTTCTGGGAGTGTTCGGCAGCGTATTCAACACCTATTCCAGCCTGTACAAGGCCAAGGACAACGACCTGCTGCTGTCCCTGCCTGTCCCGGTGGGGGATATCCTTGTGGTGCGGCTGACGGGCGTGTATCTGATGGGCCTGATGTTCAGCGCCGTGGTGATGGTGCCTGCCGTGGTGGTGTATCTTACCGTAGCGCCCGGTGCGGGCGCTGTGATTGGCGGTGTGGTGCTGACGCTGCTGGTGTCGGTGTTCGTTCTGGAGCTGTCCTGCGTGCTGGGCTGGGTGGTGGCAAAGATCAGCACCAGGATCCGGCATAAGAGTATTATCACGGTGCTGCTTTCTCTGGGCTTTCTGGCCCTGTACTACTATGTGTATTTCAATGCCTACCAGCTGCTTGGCTCCATCATGACCAACGCCGATCAGTTGGGCCGGAGCATCCGGGGCTGGGGCTATCCCCTGTATCTGATGGGCCGGGGCGCCATGGGCGAGGTTGTACCGCTGCTGGTGGTATTGGCTGTCGTGGGACTGCTGTTGGCGGTGATCTATCGGGTGCTGTCCCGCAGCTTCCTGAAAATGGCAACTGCAGCCGATAAGACCGTCAAGGCGAAGTATCAGGAAAAGGTGGTCCGGGTTCGCAGCGTGCGCCGTGCGCTGTTGGGTCGGGAGACCGGCCGCTATCTGGCCAGCCCTACCTATATGCTCAACTGCTCTTTGGGCACGCTGTTTCTGCTTATCATGGCAGTGTTGGCTCTGCTGAAAGGCCGGGACGTCTTTTTGATGCTGGGCGCTGTCTTTGCGGGCGGCGAGGATTTCGTGGCGGTGCTCACGGCGCTGATGCTGTGCATGATCGCCTCCATGAACGACATCACCGCTCCGTCGGTGTCGCTGGAGGGCAAGAGCCTGTGGATCGCCCAGTCCTTGCCGGTGAAGCCGTGGCATGTGCTGCGTGCCAAGCTGGAGCTGCACCTGCTGCTGACGGAAATCCCGCTGCTGCTGTGCGCCGTGTGTGTGGCGGCGGTGTCCGGTGTCAAGCCGCTGGAGGCGGTGCTGTTGGTGGTAACGCCGGTGGTATTCACGTTGTTCAGCGCGGCGCTGGGCCTGTTTTTGAATTTGAAGCGGCCTAACCTGACGTGGACCAACGAAGCGGCTCCGGTGAAGCAGAGCCTGAGCGTACTGATGGCGATGCTGGGCGGTTGGGCGCTGGCAATCGCGCTGGGCGCGGGGTACTATTTCCTGATGGATCGCGTCAGCGGCGCGGTGTTCCTGCTGGCGGCCGTAGCCTTGATGCTGGCGGCGGCGCTGGTACTGCTGCACTGGCTGCGCACCTCCGGCGCAAGGATATACGCGCAGCTGTAACAAGCGTTTCCTTATATCCGATATCCCCGGCTTTGCCGGGGATATTTGTTTCAAAAATTCGTATTTCAGGGGCTGACTCTGCCGCTGTGATGGAATGTCCTGATTAACGCAAGGGTTGATTTTGAAACGGAACAGCAGCCCGGGAGGAGATGCCCGGGCTGCTGTTCATTTTATGGTGTTCTGCGCAAAGGTCTGCACCCCTTTGCGCGGTTATGGAACGCTTCTTATATCCGTTTGACAGTGCATGTCCGGTGGGAACCGGAATCAATACCGTCCGATGGGAGGCGCCACATAATCCGGCAGCGGGCAGCGGTATTTGCCGCCGTTTTTCCGGATCAGTTCCTCCTTTGCTTTCTGGATCAGCTCCGGCTGGGCCATGGTGCGGATGGCAGAGAGCGTCATGACCTCCGCAGCCCGGAGCATACCTTTCATGCCGATACCGGAGCAGGCAAAGGCGGTGTTCTGCCAGGAGTGGCCTACGTTGCCCAGACACGCCGTTGCCACATGAAACATGACGGTCGGTGTGGCGTATCCTACGTCGCCCACGTCGGTTGAGCCGGAATTATATCCCGTTTCTTTGGGATTGAAGGGATGCACCATGCTGTCCAGCGGCTTTTCCAACGCCTTGTCCAATTCCTCCGGCGCAAAATAGGCCCCCAGCTTTTCCCGAATACCTGCCATGGTGGAGCGGGGGTATGTGCGGAGGAATCCGGCCGCCAGATCGTAGTCATCCTCCGTCCAGTCGGGTGCGCCCAGCTCCTGGAAGCACTGATCCACCACGGCGCCCAGCGTGCGGTTTGCCGTATAGTCGGAGAAAGCCATGGTGATCTCGTACTGCATTTTGGTTCCGGTCATCAGCGCCGCACCCTTGGCCACATCCACCACACGGGTGAACAGCTCCTGCACCTGACTGACTTTAGGCGCCCGAACCTCATACTTGATAACGGCGCAGCTCTGTACCACGTTGGGGGCGCTGCCGCCGGCGTCAGAGTAGGCATAGTGGATACGGGCGGCGTCGATCATGTGCTCCCGCAGATAGTTGCATCCCACGTTCATCAGTTCCACAGCGTCCAGTGCGCTGCGGCCCAGATGGGGCTCGGCGCCGGCATGTGCCGCTACGCCGGTAAAGGTGAAGTTAGCGCCCATAATGGCTACGCTGCCTTTGGAGCCCACCTCGTTGATGGTCTCCGGATGCCATGTGTAGGCAAAGTCCACATTATCGAAATATCCGGCCCGGGCAATGAACTGCTTCGCGCCTGCGCCCTCTTCCGCAGGACAGCCGAAAAAGATCACCGTGCCGTCCTTGCTCTCCTTGACAAGATAGTCTTTCAACGCCACAGCGGCGGCATAACATCCCGCGCCCAGCAGATTATGACCGCAGCCGTGTCCGGCGCCGCCGGGCTCTACGGCCTCCTGCACAGGACAGCCTGCCTTTTGGCTGAGTCCCGCCAAAGCGTCATATTCCGCCAGAAAACCGACCGTAGGCTTGCCGCTGCCGTTTTGGAAAGTGGCGGTAAAGGCGGTGGGAATGCCGGCAATGCCCTCTTCAATGGCAAAGCCCTTTTTTTTCAATGCCTCCATCAGCGCCGCGGCAGAACGGACCTCCTCGTAGGAAAGCTCTGCGTAATTCCAGATCTCCTTTGCCAGCGCCACGGCGGCGTCTGCTTTGGAGGCAACAAGGTCTTTGACTGTCTGGATCATACCTTTGATCTCCTTTGCTTACAATACCATACTCAGGAATTTGATGGTGCTGGGATCGTGAGGACAGGTGAAAATCTGTTCCGGTGTGCCTTCCTCCTTGATCACGCCGTCGCAGATAAACAGCACCCGGTCCGAGACCTCCCGCGCAAAGCTCATCTCATGGGTGACGATGAGGATCGTCATGCCGCTGCGGGTCAGTTCCCGGATCACGTTCAGCACTTCCTTCACCATCTCTGGGTCCAATGCGGAGGTGGGCTCGTCAAAAAGCATGACCTCCGGCTTCATGGCCAGCGCCCGGACGATGGCGAGCCGCTGCTTCTGCCCGCCGGACAGCTTGCGGGGATATTCCTCCGCTTTGTCACTGAGCCCCACCCGGCATAGCAAGGCCATGGCGTCTTCCCGGGCCTGCTCCTTGGGAACTTTTTTTTCCAGTACCGGAGCAAGCGTCACGTTTTCCAGCACGGTCATGTTGGGGAACACGTTGAAGTGCTGGAACACCATGCCGATGCTTTGCCGGTATTTGCTGATGTCCAGCTTTTTGTCGGTGATGTCCTGACCCCTGAAAAAGACCTTTCCTGCGTCGGGCATCTCCAGCCGGTTCAGGCAGCGCAGAAACGTGGACTTTCCGCCGCCGCTGGGGCCGATGATGGACACCACCTTGCCCCGACGGATCTCAGTGGTGATCCCTTTCAGGACTTCCAGCTGGCCGAAATTCTTTTTCAGATCCTCTGTCCGTAAGATCACATCAGTCACTGACCATCAGCCTCCTTTCCAAAACCTGCAGAAGCCGTGAGAGCACAAAATTCAGGGTGAAGTAGATAGCGCCTACGATCGTCAGAGACTGCAAGGCCAGGAATGTGGCGCTCGAAACACTTTTGAAGCTGGTCATCAGCTCGCCGACGAAAAAGACGGAAGCCAGTGAAGTGCCCTTGACGGTGGAGATGAATTCGTTGCACAGGGCGGGGAGGATGTTCTTGATCGCCTGGGGAAGAATCACGTGGGTCATAACGTGCACTTCCGAAAGACCGATGCTCCGGGCGGCTTCCCACTGCCCCTTGTCCACCGCACCGATTCCGGCCCGGATGATCTCTGAGATAAAAGCGGAGGCATTTACCGCCAGCGCCGCCACGATACACTGCGTATCGCTGAGTTCGAAGGGAACCAGTTTGGGCAGGCCGATCCAGAAAAAGTAGAGCTGCAGCAAAACAGGAGTGCCTCGCAGAACTTCAATATAAACATGTGAGACAGCGCCCAGAACCTTGTTCCGGCTCATCCGCATCAGAGCCACCAAGAGTCCCAGCAGGCAGCCGAAGAGCACCGTTGCCGCGGAGATCCACAGAGTGCCCCAGAGGCCTGAGAGATATACCGGATAATATTTTGTCAACAGCTTGATGACCTTTTCCATCACTGATTGCTCCTAAAAAACAGGTTTTGCTGAACGGGTTTTGCTGATCCGGCAGGTTATTCGATGCCCAGCTCCGCTGCTGCGGATTCATACTGGCTGTACCATTCTTCGGGCTTGCCGCTTTCATTCAGCTCCGCGATGCACTGGTTGATCAGCTCTGCCAGGGATTCCGTTCCCTCTGTGGGCATTGCCACGCATACGCCGTTCATGTTAGGATCCACATCAAAGCGGAAGTCGGGGATGTCCAAACCGCCGTTGGCCTGAGCATACAGACTGGCGGAAGCAGTGGAGCAGATGCACACATCGGCCTTTCCCTCGGACACTGCCAGATAGCCGTCTGTCATATTGGCCACAAGCTTGAACTCCTTGCAGGCGCCGTTGACATACTGGGTATACAGGGCTTCCTGTACGGAACCGCTCTGGGTAATGACCACGGCGTCTTTCAGGGAATCGATATCCGTGTATTTTCCCACATCCTCGCTGCGGACGATGAAACCGTAGCCGGTATTGGTGGCGTAATAGACATCAGACAAGCGCATGGCCTCGGCCCGCTCGGGGGAGTAGGCGATGGCGGAGATGGCGAAGTCATATTTGCCGTCTGCTACACCGGCCAGCACAGCGGTGAAATCCAGCGCGGTGATCTTCAGCTCCACGCCGATCTTGTCGGCAATGTACTTGGCAACTTCCAGATCCATGCCCTGATACTGCTCGTCCCCGGTCTTGGTGGGATCGACATATTCAAACGGGGCAAAATACGGCTCGGTACACAGCTCAATATAGCCTTTTTCCTTGATCTTCGTCAGACGGTCATTACCCTCGTCTTTCTTGCTGCCGCAGGCGGTGCAGCCCAGTACTAAAACAGCTGCCAATAGAAATGCAACAATCTTTTTCATCTTTCTTTCTCCGTTTCTATGGATAGATATTTCCGGACGCCGTGGCATCCTCTTTTTGATGGGATCATCATAGCAGATACACTTTCACCTGTCAACGCTTTAGCACGCTAATTCATCACCAAATTATCATACAAAATTACTCCTCTTTTTGTGTGCCTTGTGAAAAAATGGATGATTTGCCTTTATATCAACGATAAAACGAAAATATAAATGGAAACTGATCGATTTTACGAAAGAAGCGAATGACGTGGAACGGCAATATGCAAAATAAGACCGGGACAATATGCCCCGGTCTTTCTGTTTTACCAGTTTTTTAGTTCATGATCAGCCCCATGGCCAGCAGCAGTATTGCCAGAAAGCCGAAGCTGACAGCGGAGAACAGCAGCAGGAAACGGCCCGTCTGTCCGGTGACGTGCTTTGTGTACTCTCGGAAAGTGATGAGACTGGCCAGCGACGCCACCAGCGTTCCTGCCCCGCCGATGTTGACGCCTATGAGCAATCCCCGGTAATCATCAGTAAACTGGCTCAGCAGTATAGCGGCAGGGACGTTGCTGATGATCTGGCTGGTCAGTGCCGATACCAGCATGGTCCCGTGGCTCAGCAGCCGGGCGAACAGTGCCCGCACCGGCTCCATTCGAGCCATATTGCCGGAAAAGGTGAAAAAAGCTGCGAAGGTTACCAGCAGCCCCCAGTCTACGCTTTTCAGGGCGCGGCGGTCCATGATCAGCAGAGCCACTGTGATGACAGCCAGACCGATCTGATAGGGGACAGCCCGCAGCACCATGGCCACCGACAGGCAGAACAGCAGCGCATATACCGCTGTGCGGGGTTTGTCCAACGGTATCCGCTGTGGAGGTACCGTCAGCGGCCGGCTGCGGACAAACAGGCAGCAAAGCAGGATCAGTGCCGTGGACAGCAGAAACGGCGGCAGCATGATGGCCACAAATTCACCGTTGGGAATGCCGTAGTGATTGAACAGGTACAGATTCTGTGGATTGCCGAAGGGCGTCAGCATCCCACCCAGATTGGCGGCACAGTTTTGCAGAATAAAGGTAAGAGTTATCAGCTTTTCCTGTCCCGTTTCATGCAGGACGAACCAGCTCAACGGCAGAAAGGTCAGCAGTGCGGTATCGTTGGTCAGCAGCATGGAAGCAACCAGCGTGATGAGCACCAGTGCGATCACCACGCTGCGGCTGGTATGAAACGCCCGCACCAGCTGCTGGGCCAGTACGGGAAACAGTCCCACCCCGCGCAGAGCGCAGACGACTGCCAGAACGCAGAACAGACAAGACAGCGTTTTGATATCGTAATAGCCTATATACGCTGCGTCCGGCGGTACGAAACAAGCGGTCACAGCCGCCGCCAGCACCGCGATCAGCGGCATGGCATTGGCCTTGCACCAGGAAAGAATCTTCATAGACTACCCTTCTTTGCGGTGAAAAATCAACGGCTGCTACCATATCACAATTTGGCAAAAAATACAAGAGGGTAAAAGAGGACGAGACAAGTATTACTGGCCGTTGGCGTGGCAAAAAATGCCTGTGCATAGAAAGACCGTCACAGCAGATACTACCAATGAAAAATTTGCTTATGGGAGGATGTTTATATATGAAAGCAACCGGCATTGTCCGGCGCATCGATGACCTGGGCCGCGTGGTGATCCCCAAGGAGATCCGCCGCACCATGCGCATTCGGGAAGGTGACCCGCTGGAGATCTATACCACCAAAGACGGAGAAGTCATTTTTAAGAAGTATTCCCTGCTGGGCGGACTGGAGGATTTTGCCGCACAGTTCTGCGATACCCTCAGCCGCAGCACGGACTTTACCGCCGCCGTCACTGACAGGGACGCCATCATCGCCGTGGCAGGCGTGGGAAAGCGGGAATTACTGGGAAAGACCATTTCCGAGCCGCTGGAGCGCATCATGGAGGAGCGCCGGATTTGGCTGTGGGACAGCAGCGAAGAAACGGTAGACGCCTGTGAGGGCGTGAATGGATTTACCGCTGTCGTGGCTGCGCCCATTCTGTGTGAGGGTGATGTGCTGGGACTGGTGCTGTTTCTCTCCACGGACAGCCGTGCCGCCGGTGAGACCGAGTACAAGCTGGCGCAGACGGTGGCGGCATTTCTCGGAAAGAACATGGAGAACTGAAAAAACTACCCGTATCGTACATCGATACGGGTAGTTTTGATAAGCGGAGATCGTTTTATTATCGGATGCCGGCGATAAAGCAGGTGGGATCTTCTTTCAGATGTGCCTTGGCCCACGCCAGCATCTCATAAGTGTTTACCGCGCCGGTAATCACGCCGTTGTCCCAAACATCGGCCGTATGCTGCTTCAGCCATTCATCAGGGGCGGCGGTGCGGACGTAGTAGGGATGGGCCTCGCCGGTGCCGTCCAGCGCCGTGGGAACGGCCTTTTGGGCATAGAAGCCGGTGCGCCCCTCCAAAATGGACAGGCAGTCCTGCACCACGTTGGCGGCGGTGGGCATCTGGCCCGCACCCTGTCCATAGAAGCTCTGCCGGCCGATGTTTTCCCCCTCGTAGGTGATCAGGTTGAAGTTAGCCGGTACGGCGGCCTCCAGCGCATCAGCGGCCACCAGCGTGGGCTCAATATAGGCGCATACGCCGCCTTCCGCCTGAGCGGCCTCCGCCAGCAGCTTGCAGGCAAAGCCGTGGGACTGGAAGGTTTTGATATCGCCGTCGGTAACGGTGCGGATGCCGAACATGGGGATGTCCTCCTCCCGCAGCAGGGCATCAAAGGCGATGTTGGCGGAGATCACCAGCTTGCGGCGGATATCATCGCCGTCAATGTCGGCGCTGGGATCCGCTTCGGCATAGCCCAGCTCCTGCGCCTGCTTCAGGATGGCCGGGAAGGAAACAGGGGACTTGTGCATGGCGTCCATAATGAAGTTGGAGGTACCGTTCATGATGCCGCCCACCCGGCAGATGCTGTCCAGCTTCTTGCACCGGGCCAGATTCACCAGCCATGGGATGCCACCGCCCACCGCAGCCGTACACAGCAGCGCTTTGCCGCACTGCCGCGCCAGCGCCGTCAGCTCCTGATAGTAGGCGGCGATCAGCGCCTTGTTGGCGGTGACCACATGCTTCCCGGCCTTCAGGGCGGCGGTGACATACTCATAGGCGGGATGCAGTCCGCCCATGACCTCCGCCACCACGTCGATGGCGTCGTCGTGGAGAATCTCCTCAAAATCACGGGTGGCGATAGAGGCGATTTCCGGCTTATCCGAGCGGATCAGGACACGGCGGACATGGAGATCCTCCCGGCAGCGGCACCATTCGTAGATGCCGCTGCCCACCACACCGAAGCCCAGCAATGCAATGTTCATATTATGGCCCTCCTCAGGCAGTTGATTTTGCCTTATTGTATACGACACAGAAGCATTTGTCAACGATAAAAGCACGAAAAAGGCGAGGATTCCCCGTTTTCCAGTGAGAAATATATTGGCTCCCTTATAGTAGAAAAACCTCCTCAGGGCCAGACCCTGAGGAGGTTTCCGCATATCGCATATATTATTGCAGCAAAGCCAGCAGGCTCTCCTTGGGAACGACGCCCACAGACTTCTTCACGGCCTTGCCGTCACGGAAAGCGATGACCGTGGGAATACTGGCCACCTGAAAGGCCACGGCCAGCTGGGGATTTTCGTCCACATCCACCTTGACCACCTTTATCTGCTGGGAGAGCTCCTCCAGCACCGGGGCCAGCATCTGGCAGGGGCCGCACCAGGTGGCCCAGAAATCTACCAGCACCGGCTCAGAGCTTTCCAGCACCAGCTGCCGGAAATTATTTTCATCTGCGTGAAACAGCGCCATAAAAACGCTCCTTTCTGTTGTATAGAATGGGCTTAGTATGCCCGGGAGAATCAAATCGATCAGAATTCCGCGTTGCCCACGGTACGGGGATGCAGCTCCACGTCGCGGATATTGCCCACGCCTGTCAGATACATCACCATGCGCTCGAAGCCCAGACCGAAGCCGGCGTGGCGGCAGGAGCCGTAACGCCGCAGGTCGCAGTACCACCAGTAGTCCTCCGGATTCATGCCCAGCTCCTTGATGCGGTTCTCCAGAATATCCAGCCGCTCCTCGCGCTGGCTGCCGCCGATGATCTCGCCGATGCCGGGAACAAGGCAGTCCGCCGCGGCCACGGTTTTCCCGTCGTCGTTGAGGCGCATGTAGAAAGCCTTGATCTCCTTGGGATAGTCGGTGACGAATACGGGACGCTTGAACACCTGCTCGGTGAGGTAACGCTCATGCTCCGTCTGGAGATCCGTGCCCCACTCTACCTTGTAGTCGAAGGCATCGTTATGCTGCTTCAGGATCTCTACGGCCTCGGTGTAGGTGATGCGGCCGAAATCGGAGGAGGCCACATGCTCCAGCCGTTCCCTCAGCCCCTTGTCCACGAAGCTGTTGAAGAAATTGATCTCGTCGGGGCAGCGCTCCAGCACCGTGCGGATGATATACTTCACCATGGCTTCCATCACCTGCAGGTCGCCGTTCAGATCACAGAACGCCATTTCCGGCTCGATCATCCAGAACTCGGCGGCGTGACGGGCAGTGTTGGAGTTCTCGGCCCGGAAGGTGGGGCCGAACGTGTACACATCGCCGAAGGCCATGGCGAAGTTCTCGGCGTTCAGCTGGCCGGACACGGTCAGGCTGGTTTTCTTGCCGAAAAAGTCCTGAGAGTAATCCACCGCGCCGTCCTCCGTCTTGGGCACGTTGTCCAGATCCAGTGTGGTCACCTGGAACATCTCGCCGGCGCCCTCACAGTCGGAGCCGGTGATGATGGGAGTCTGGACATACACAAAGCCGTTGCCCTGGAAAAACTCATGCACCGCCATGGCCGCCACGGAGCGGACCCGGAAGGTGGCGGAAAACAGGTTGGTGCGGGGGCGCAGGTGCTGGATGGTGCGCAGGAATTCCACGCTGTGACGCTTCTTCTGCAGGGGATAGTCGGGGGTGGACTTGCCCTCCACCTCAATGGCAGAGGCCTTCAGCTCCAGCGGCTGCTTGGCCTGGGGCGTCAGCACCACGGTGCCGCGCACGATCAGCGCGGCGCCCACATTCTGGGCGGCGATCTCCTTATAGTTGGCCAGCTCCTCGGCGGACATGACCACCTGCAGGTTCTTGAAGCAGGAGCCGTCGTTCAGCTCAATAAAGCCGAAGGTCTTCATGTCACGGATGGTGCGTGCCCAGCCGCAGACGGTGATCTCTCTGCCGCCCAATGCGTCGCCGTCGGCAAAGACTGCTGCGATCTTCATACGTTCCATATTATATCACCTTTTCTGTGTAATTTTGCAGTAATCGTTATTATATACCATTGTCAGAGGTTTTACAAGGCTGTTTTTGCTCCAGGCGGTTCTTTTGTCGGGTACTTGACAAACGTAGAGCTCTGTCGTAAAATAAACTAATGATTAAATTTAGTATTTTGCTTATAGAGGTGAGACGGTGACCAGACGAGAACGCCAAATATTGGACTGGATCCGGGAGGATCCCACGATCTCCCAGCAGGAGCTGGCGGAAAAGGCGGGGATCACCCGCTCCAGCGCGGCAGTACATATCTCCAATCTGATGAAAAAAGGCTATATCATGGGGCGGGGCTATCTGCTGCGCACTGCCCCTTATATCGTGGTGGTGGGCGGCGTCAACATGGATATCGGCGCGGTGTCCCACGGCGCGCTGGTGGACAGGGACTCCAACCCCGGCAGAGTGACCACGTCTCTTGGCGGTGTGGGCCGTAATATTGCCCATAACCTGTGCCTGTTGGGGGAGCAGGTGTCCATGGTGACGGTGCTGGGACAGGACAGCTTTGCCCAGAGCGTACAGGAAAACGCCGCTGCCATCGGCCTTGACCTGACTCACAGTGCCGTGATCCCCGGCGGCCGTACCGGCACCTATCTGTATATCGCCGGAAGCGACGGTGACATGGCGCTGGCCGTCAACGATATGGAGATCTACGACCATATCACGCCGGAGTTCCTGCGCCAGCGGATGGAGTTTATCAACCGGGCCGGACTGGTGGTGGTGGAGGCCAATCTGCCGGCGGCATCGCTGCAATGGCTGTGCCGCCACTGCACGGCACCTATTCTGGCAGATCCGGTATCCACCATCAAAGCGCCGCGGCTGAGGCCGATACTGGGAAAGCTGACGGCTTTGAAGCCCAACCGCATAGAGGCAGAGCTTTTGAGCGGCGTAAAGATCGCAACGGACGCAGATGTGGAACGGGCGGCAGACGTTCTGCTGTCCACCGGGCTGCGGCAGGTGTATATTTCACTGGGGAGTGACGGCATCTTTGCCAAGAATACGGCAGGGGAGACAGCCCGTTTCCCATGTCCCAAGGTTACGGTGACCAACGCCACCGGCGGCGGTGACGCTATGGCCGCAGCGCTGGCGGCCTGCATCATCCACGGCAAGACGCTGAGACAGTGCGCGCGGCAGGCCATCGGCGCAGGTGCGCTGGCCTGTACGGCAGGAGAGACCATTCACCCCGGCATGAGCTGGGAAAACATCAGTTATATACTCAAAAAGGAGGATCTTTGATATGAATCGTTATCTGGATATTGCCCCTGAGGTGCAGGAGGCTCTGGCAAACGGAAAGCCCGTAGTGGCGCTGGAGAGCACCATCATCAGCCACGGCATGCCCTATCCCCAGAATGTGGAGACGGCGCTGCAGGTGGAGAAGATCATCCGGGCAAACGGCGTGGTGCCTGCCACCATCGCCGTCATCGGCGGCCGCATGAAGGCCGGCCTGACAGCGGAGGAGATCGACTATCTGGGCAAGACCGGCGCGGGTGTGGCCAAGGCCAGCCGCCGCGATCTGCCGGTGCTGGTGGCTTTGGGCCGTGACGGCGCCACCACCGTCACCACCACCATGATGATCGCCCATATGGCGGGGATCTCCGTGTTTGCTACCGGCGGTATCGGCGGCGTACACCGGGGCGCCGAGACCACCATGGATATCTCCGCCGACTTGGAGGAACTGGCCCAGACCCCTGTGATGGTGGTGTGTGCCGGCGCCAAGTCCATTCTGGATCTGGGATTGACACTGGAGTATCTGGAGACCAAGGGCGTGCCTGTCATCGGCTACGGCACCGATGAGCTGCCCGCCTTCTATACCCGCAAGTCCGGCTTCGGCGTGGATTACCGCCTGGACACACCTGCCCAGCTGGCGGCTGCCTTCCACGCCCAGCGTGAGATGGGTCTCAAGACCGGTATGCTGGTGACCAATCCCATTCCGGAGGCGTACTCCATGGATGCGAAAGTCATCAACAACGCCATCGAAGAGGCGGTGCAGGAGGCCGGGGAGCGGGGCATCCACGGGAAAGAGACCACACCGTTCCTGCTGGCGAAGATCAAGGATATTACCGGCGGCAGCAGTCTGGACGCCAATATCCAACTGGTGTACAACAATGCCCGTCTGGCGGCTGAGACCGCTTGTGAGCTGTGCCGGCTGTAACACAATGCCTGCTGTGGTATCTGGCGGCTGTCAATGTAGTCACCTTTACGGTGTACGGCATTGACAAGCGCAAGGCCAGACGGGGCGCGTGGCGTATTCCGGAAAAGACGCTGTTCCTGCTGCCGCTGCTGGGAGGCAGTGTGGGAGCGCTGCTGGGCATGAAGGTGTTCCGACACAAGACGAAGCACTGGTACTTCGTGTGGGGCATTCCAGCCATTCTGCTGGCACAGCTGGCACTGACAGTATGGCTGTGGCTGCGGCAGTAAGGCAATCATTATGAAAACAGGCAGACACGGAGAGCGTCTGCCTGTTTTGTCATGTTTGGGGCAGGGTGAAGTGAACCCATGGCTCCGTCTGCGGCGGCAAGTGGGTGAAGGTCATTTCCCGGCCGGTTCATCGGTGGACAGCACACCTGCCGGCTTCAATGCCGCCACGATGCGGTTGTCCTGATATACGATCTCCATGAGGTCTCCTTTGCGAGATAACGAATGCATATTGAACGAAAAGAGCAAGTCTTGCGACTTGCTCTTTTCTGGTGCCGGTGACCGGACTCGAACCGGTACGCTGTCGCCAGCGGTGGATTTTGAGTCCACTACGTCTACCAATTCCATCACACCGGCATGTGAACAGATGTATTATACCGAACAGGGGCAATAATTGCAAGTGTAAATTTACTGTAAATCCCATGAAAATTCAGAAAACAGGGGCTACCAAAGTGACGGGAATTATGGTATGATACCGTTGATATGATATGCGGCTTACGCCTTGCCGCGCTCCGGTGAAGGGAGGGTACGACATATGAAACGCAATATCAAGAGGTTCACGCTGCTGGTCATGCTGCTGGCCGCTCTCTGCGTGCTGAGCGCATGCGGCTTTAACAGCACAGTGGAGGACCTTTTTGCCCTGCCCAGTGTGCCGGATGAATACACGGGACTGAACGAACAGATCAATGAGATGCTCTCAAACGGTTACGAGTACGCGCCGCCTACGGCGGGACAGAATATCCAGTCGGTGCAGATGGAGGATCTGGACGGCGACGGTACGCCGGAGGCTGTGGTGTTTCTGCGCAAGCCTAATGATGAAAAACCTATGAAGGTCATGGTGTTTCAGCAGGGAGACGCCGGCTATGAACGGCTGTGTACCGTGGAGAGCAGCGGAAACAGCATTGACAGCGTGTATTATGAGGATCTGACCGGTGACGGCAGCAACGAACTGGTGGTGGGCTGGAAGATCAGCAGCACCGTGCAGACAGTGGCGGCCTATAACATCGGGCGGGAGGCCATTCCGCTGATGAGCAGCAGCTATACCCGCTTCGCCGTACAGGAATTGAACAGCTATAACCCACCGGGGCTGTTTGTGCTGCGCAGTGACAGTGACGGCACACCGGTCGCAGAGGTTTATACATGGCAGACCAATATCCTTGCGGTGACCTATCGCTGTGGATTATCCAGCACCATGGTGGATCTGGGCAGGGGCAGCGTGGTCAAGGGGACGCTGATGGGGGAGAGACCGGCGCTGTTTGTCACCGGTATCAACGACAGCGGCAGAGCGGTGACAGATATCCTGACTTGGAGTATCAGCAGCGGCGTGACCAATTTGACAATGGACGAGGACACCGGAAAGACTTCGGTGATCTACCCCTACCGGCAGCTGATCCCCCAGGATATGAATGAAGACGGCGTGACTGAGGTGCCGTGTCCCGATGAGTGGGGGACCGGAAATGACACCCTGACGTATTGGGTACAGTATACCCGCACAGGCCGCAGCAGTACCGTGGCGCAAACGTACCACTGCCAGAGCGGCGGCTGGTATTTCCTGATACCCGACAGTTGGCGGGGAAGAGTCAGTGTTGAATCTGCTGAAACGGTAGCCGGTGAGAATCAGGTCACGCTCTATGTGGATGAGAAACCGCTGCTGTCCTTATATACTATTACCAATGACAGCCGGGAGAACCGCGCGGTAATGGGGGATCGGTTCCTGCTGCGGCGGCAGCCCGGCACCATCTATGCTGCCGAACTGTATGACGGTGCTGCATGGTACGGAATGGACGCGCAGAGGCTGAAGGACAACTTCCACATGGCGGCCACCGTATGGCAGCCCTCTAACAGCTGAGGGCTCGGAACGGGAAAGGAGAACGCATGAAAAAGGTACTGGTATTGGAGGATGAGGCCAATATCCGGGGCTTTATCGTTATCAATCTGCGCCGCGCCGGCTACGAGGTGATCGAGGCGGAAAGCGGCGAGGAAGCATTGGAAAAGCTGAAGGCCCAGCGGGATATCCGTGTGGCGCTGCTGGACGTGATGCTGCCGGGTATCGACGGATTTGAGGTATGCCGCCGCCTGCGGGCCAATGACGCCAATATCGGCATCATTATGCTGACAGCCCGTTCTCAGGAGATGGACAAGGTAACGGGACTGATGACCGGCGCGGACGACTATGTGACCAAGCCCTTTTCCCCCGCCGAACTGACGGCCCGTGTGGATGCGCTGATGCGCCGCAGCGGCGGCGCTGAGCCGGAGGAAAAGACCGGCGAGCTGGTCAGTCCGCCCTTTACGCTGAATCTGCGCAACCGCGCTCTGGAAAAGAACGGGGAGCGGGTGAAGCTGACGCAGGTGGAATACAGCCTGATGAAGCTGTTTATGGAAAATCCCGGAAAGGCCCTCAGCCGGGAGGAAATATTGGATACCGTATGGGGTCACGACTATTTCGGTGAACTGAAGATCGTGGATGTGAATATCCGCCGTCTGCGGCTGAAGATCGAGGATGACACCGCCAACCCCGCCTATATCACCACCGTGTGGGGGTTTGGCTATAAGTGGGGCGAATGAACGCCCTTCGCGATGTTTCAGATCAGTTCGACGGGAAAGGAAGGGAGACCGTGTCAAAGCAGCCAAAACGTGCCATCGGCCTGCGCCGCCGCTGGTTTATCAGCAGCATTCTTCCCGTTATCACCATTTTGGTGCTGATTGCGGCGATGGTTTCTATCGCACTGGGCAGCAACTATTATTCCAGCGCCCTCAGTGCGCTGGAGGCCAAGGCCAATGCCGGTACGGAGTATTTCAACACTTACGCCATGACCAGCTACAACGAATACTACCGCAGCGCTACGCTCTACGCCAACAGCTTTGAGGACAGCGATACCATTGAGCTGCAATTTATTGACAGAAGCGGCCAGGTGGAGGTCTCCACCCGCAGTCTGATGACCGGCTCTGTGCCGGGAACAAAGGATGTGATCGACGCTCTCAGCAGCGGCAAGGTCAGCAGCTTCCGGGGAACGGATCCGGCCACCGGGGAGAAGATCATTGCCGCCTCCGGTCTGCTGAAGTTCAACGGACGGGTGGTGGGCGTTATGCGCTTTGTGACCGCCACACGGAATCTGGACAGCCAGGTACTGCTGACAGTGCTGATCATTCTGGCGATCATGGCGGCGGTGATCTTTGTGATCATCATCTCCAGCCTGCTGCTGATCAACAATGTGGTGGCGCCGATTTCCGCCGTCAGCGAGGCGGCCAAGCGGATCTCCGGCGGCAGCTACGGCTTCCGGATCCCCAACCGTTATGCCGATGAAATGGGCGAACTGGTGGACAACATCAACGATATGTCCATGAAGATCGGGGAGAACGAGAAGCTGCAGTCGGAATTTATCTCCTCTGTGTCCCACGAGCTGCGCACGCCTCTGACGGCCATCAATGGTTGGGGCGAGACATTGCTTTCCGACGATGGCAGCGACCCGGAGGCCCTGCGCCGCGGACTGAGCATCATCGTGAAGGAATCCGGCCGCCTGACCAAGATGGTGGAGGAGCTGCTGGATTTCTCCAAAATGTCCGACGGCCGCTTTGCACTGCACCTGGAGCAGGTGGATCTGCAGGCGGAATTTGAGGATGCCGTGTATACCTACCATGAGATCTTCAAGCAGCAGGGCATCACACTGGAGTACCACAGCGGCGGCGTGTATGACGAAACGATTACCGCCGATTCCGAGCGGCTCAAGCAGGTGTTCTGCAATGTGCTGGACAATGCCGCCAAGCACGGCGGCTCAGGAAAGCGTATCGAGGCCCGGCTCAACCGCAAGGGCAACCATTATATCATTACCATCCGGGACTATGGCCCCGGTATCCCCGCCGAAGATCTGCCCCATGTGAAGGAGAAGTTCTACAAGGGAGCTTCCAAGGCTCGGGGCAGCGGCATCGGCCTTGCGGTGTGCGACGAGATCATCCGTCTCCACGACGGAACGATGACCATCGGCAACGCCAAGGGCGGCGGCTGCATCGTCACGCTGCGGCTGCCCATCACATCCCACCGGCTTTTGCATGAAAAAGAGAAAAAGTAATCGAACAGGTGTTGCATTTTTGAAAAAGTGTGCTATACTTGTCCTGTGAGAAAGGAAATTCCCATGGCAGAGAAAAAACAAGGTACATTCCGCACCACCATCGGCGGACAGGCATTGATCGAGGGGATCCTTATGCGGGGCCCGGAAAAGGACGCGATCGTGGTCCGTTCCCCGGAGGGGCTGGTGACGAAGGTGACGGAGCGGAAATTCATCAAGGATAAATATCCCATCTTGGGCTGGCCTGTCATTCGCGGCGCGGCCACGTTTTTGAGCTCCATCATCACCGGCGTCAAAGCGCTGATGTTCTCGGCAGACTACTTCCCTGACGATGAGAACACCCAGCCCGGCAAGCTGGATCAATGGCTGGAAAAGCACGTTCCGGCGGAAAAACTGCAGAATGTGCTGGTGGCCTTTTCCGTGGTGCTGTCGCTGGGCTTGACGCTGGTGCTGTTCCTGCTGCTGCCCACCTTTATCGCCGGGTTGTTCCATGCCCGGAGTGCCGCGGTGCACAATCTGATTGAGGGCGTGGTGAAGGTGCTGATCTTTTTGGCGTATCTGATTTTGTGCTCCAAGCAGAAGGATGTGCGCCGGGTGTTTTGCTACCACGGCGCGGAGCATAAGACGATCTTCTGCTATGAGGCGGGTCTGCCCCTGACGGTGGAGAACGTCCGCGTCCAGCCCATGCACCATCCCCGCTGCGGCACCAGCTTCCTGTTTGTGGTGATCATCGTGTCCATTCTGGTGTCCAGCCTTGTGTTTCCCTACATCAACTGGCAGAATATCTGGGTGCGCATCGGCGTCAAGCTGCTGCTGCTGGTTCCGGTGGTGGGCATCACCTACGAGTTCAACCGCGCTGTGGGCGCTCACGATAATAAGCTGACCCGTATTCTGTCCGCTCCCGGCATGTGGATGCAGAATTTTACCACCAATGAACCGGATGACTCCATGCTGGAGGTGGCCATCGAGGCCGTGAAGCTGGTGCTGCCGGAGGAAAAAGGCAAGGATAAGTGGTAAAAATACCGGTAAAAAGACTTCTTTGACGACAAATACTGACAACAAAACGTATTATGGCGACAACATATAACAATTTGTATATGGATATCCGGCAGGAACTCCACTGCGCCGGCATTGACGCGGCCACACTGGAAGCTCGTGAATTGGTGGCCTTTGCCGCCGGCAAGACGCGGCAGGAGCTGCTGCGGGACGGACGGCTGTATGTGCCGCAGGAGGTGGAGCGGCGGGCCCGCGAGCTGATGCGGCGTCATCTGGCCGGCGAGCCGCTGGCCTATCTCATCGGCGAGTGGTCCTTCTGCGGCATGGATCTGGACATCAACGAAAGCGTACTGATCCCCCGCGCCGATACGGAGGTGCTGGCGGAGCAGGCTATTGACTTCGTCAAGACGCTGGCGGAGCCGCGGGTGCTGGATCTGTGCGCCGGCAGCGGCTGCGTAGGACTGGCAGTGGCAAAGTTCTGCCCCGGCAGTCATGTGGTGCTGGGCGAGCTAATGGAGGATGCTCTTCGGGTATGTCGTCAGAACATTCGACGCAGCGGCCTGACGGCGCAGGTGCTGCCCTGGCAAGTGGATGCCCTTGCCGGACCGCCGCCCCGCTTCGGCGAATTTGACTGTATCGTCAGCAACCCGCCCTATATTCCTGACGGCGACATTGACGGATTGGATGTGTCGGTGCGGGAGTACGAGCCGCTGACGGCGCTGCGGGGCGGAGAGGACGGTCTGGATTTCTACCGGGCCATCAGCGAGAAATGGCGCGCCGTGCTGCACCCCGGCAGCCGCCTGTATTTCGAGGTGGGGATTGGCCAGGCGGACGCCGTACTGCGGATCATGCGCGGGCAGGGCTTCGGCGATATTGAGATCGTGCCGGACACGGCGGGAATCCCCCGGGTAGTGTACGGTACGCTCTATGACAGTGTGTTTGACAGTTGAATGACGCAGAGATAAAAGGAGGAGACCCCATGGCAGCGAAAAAGGAAACGGCGGCAGCCGCCGTCAACCCCGACAAGAAAAAGGCGATCGAGACCGCCATGCAGCAAATTGAAAAGATGTATGGCAAGGGCTCTATCATGCGCTACGGTGACGGCAACGTGGCCAATGTAGAGGCGATTCCCACCGGCTCCCTGGCGCTGGATCTGGCGCTGGGGATCGGGGGCCTGCCCCGGGGTCGCGTGGTGGAGATCTACGGCCCGGAATCCTCCGGTAAAACTACGCTGGCGCTCCATGTGCTGGCGGAGGCCCAGAAGCAGGGCGGCGAGGTGGCCTTCGTGGATGCCGAGCATGCGCTGGATCCCACCTATGCCAAGGCGCTGGGCGTCAACGTGGAGGACATGCTGATCTCCCAGCCGGATACCGGTGAGCAGGCGCTGGAGATCACCGAGGCGCTGGTGCGCAGCGGCGCCATTGACGTGGTAGTGGTGGACTCCGTGGCGGCTCTTGTGCCCCGTGCCGAGATCGAGGGCGAAATGGGCGACAGCTTTGTGGGCCTCCATGCCCGCCTGATGAGTCAGGCGCTGCGGAAGCTGACCGGCATCATCAACAAGACCAATACCATCGTCATCTTCATCAACCAGCTGCGTGAGAAGGTGGGCGTCATGTACGGCAACCCGGAGGTCACCACCGGCGGCCGTGCCCTGAAGTTCTACGCCTCTGTCCGTATCGATGTGCGGCGGGTGGAGACGCTGAAGGCCGGCGGCGAGGTGGTGGGCAACCACGTCCGGGCCAAGGTGGTCAAAAACAAGGTGGCGCCCCCCTTCCGCGAGGCGGAGTTCGACATCATGTACGGCGAGGGCATCAGCAAGCTCAGCGAGCTGATCGATCTGGGTGTCAAACTGGATCTGGTGCAGAAGAGCGGCTCCTGGTTCAGTATGGGCGAGGTGCGTCTGGGTCAGGGTAAGGACGCCGCCAAGGAGTATTTCCGCCAGAATCCCGCCGCAGCCGAAGAACTGGAAAAGGCCGTGCGGGAGAACTTCCACAAGCTGATGGGCAATCAGTCCAAGATCGCCGCCCGGGCGGCAGGACGGGCTGTGGATGTGTCCGCCGACGATTTTGACGACAGCGACGAATGAAGATCGTCAGGATCGAAAATTCCAAACATGTACAGGAGCGCGTGCTGGTGTATCTGGAGGAGGGCGACCCCCTCCGGATTACCCGGAACGAGCTCCTGCAATTTGGTTTATATCGGGGTATGGACTTACCCCCTGAGGTTGTGGTACAATTACAAAATGCGGGCAAGCGGTCTCAGAGCCGTGCCGCGGCGGCCCGGCTGGCGTCGGGCCGGATGATGTCCCGGAAGGAACTGGCCGAACGGCTGGGCCGTAAAGGGATCGCCCCTGACACCGCCGCCGAGGCGGTGGACTGGCTGGAATCTCTGGGGGCGGTGGATGACGCCGCCTATGCGGGGGCTGTGGCCCGGCATTACGCCGCCGGCGGATACGGGCCGGGCCGCGTCCGGCAGGAGCTGCAAAAACGAGGGATTCCCCGTGAGCTGTGGGACAGTGCGCTGGCGCAGCTGCCTGACAGCGCTGCCGCTATTGACAAATTCCTGCAAAGTAAGCTCAAAGGCAGAACGCCCGACCGTACCACGCTGAAAAAACTCAGCGATGCGCTGCTGCGGCGGGGCTTTTCCTGGAACGACATCCGCCCGGCCCTGAACCGGCTGGGGGAGGAAATAGACGAATAGAAACGAGGGAACGTATGAAAGTCTCCTTTATCTCACTGGGCTGCGCTAAAAATCTGGTGAATACCGAGCAGATGATGGCCCTGTGCCGTGATGCGGGTATCACCCTGCAGGACCAACAGTCCGGCGCGGACGTGGTGGTCATCAACACCTGCGGCTTCATTGACAGCGCCAAGGAGGAGGCCATCGACACCATTCTGGCGGTGGCGAACCTGAAAGAAGAGGGCCTTGTGGGCAAGATTCTGGTGACCGGCTGCCTGTCCCAGCGCTATCAGCAGCAGCTGACGGAGGAATTGCCGGAGGTGGACGGCGTCATGGGTACCGGCAGCTACAGCCGCATCGTGGAGGCGCTCCGCGCGTTGGCCGACGGCGAAACGCCCCGGTATTTCGACAGTATCAACGAACCGGTGGAGGAGCTGGAGCGGGTGCTGACCACACCCCGGTACTACGCCTTTCTGCGCATTGCCGAGGGCTGCGACAACCGCTGCGCCTTCTGCGTGATCCCCTCCCTGCGGGGTCGTTACCGCAGCCGTCGCATGGAGGACGTGCTGGCGGAGGCAAAAAAGCTGGCGGAGGCCGGCGTCAAGGAGATCATCGTCATCGCTCAGGATATCACCCGCTACGGACTGGATCTGTACGGCGAGCGGAAGCTGGCGGCGCTGCTGCGTGAGCTGTGCAGGCTGGACTTCCATTGGGTACGCCTGCACTACCTCTATCCCGATGAGTTTACACCGGAGCTGCTGGACACCATCGCGGAGGAGCCGAAGATCCTGAAATATCTGGATATTCCCATCCAGCACTGCAACGACCGGGTGCTGAAGGCCATGCGCCGCCGGGGCGACAAGGCGGAGCTGACGGCACTGCTGAAAGCGCTGCGGGAAAAGATACCCGGCGTGGTGCTGCGGACCAGCCTGATCACCGGTCTGCCCTATGAGGATGAGGCCGCCTTCGACGAACTGTGCGACTTTTTGCGTGAGGTGCGCATTGAGCGGGCCGGCGTGTTCCCCTACTCTCCGGAGGAGGGTACCGCCGCGGCGGAGATGCCGGAGCGGGTGGACACCGCCGAGGCGGAGCGTCGTGCCGAGCTGGTGGTGGACGTGCAGTCCCGCATCATGGACGATTTCAACGAAAACCGTATGGGCGATCTGGTAGAGGTGCTGTGCGAGGGCTTTGACCCCCAGTCCATGCAGTATATGGGCCGCAGCTACGCGGAAAGCCCTGATATTGACGGGCATATCTATTTCACCAGCGATGCCGATGTGGATCCCGGTGACTTTGTGATGGTGCGCATCACCGGCGCCATGGACGGCGAACTGGTGGGCGAAAGGGAGGAATGAATCATGCCGAAAAACATGGCGAATTATCTGACCATTGGCCGGGTGCTGATGATCCCGGTATTTCTGGTGCTGATGTATGTGGCTTTCCCCGGCAGCCGCTATTGGGCGCTGGCGGTGTATATCGTGGCCTGCCTGACCGATTTTGCCGACGGCTATATCGCCCGGCACTATCACCAGGTTTCCGATTTCGGCAAATTCATGGATCCGCTGGCGGATAAGTGTCTGGTGATGGCCGCCCTGTGCTGCTTCGTGGAGCAGGGGGATATGCTGGCGTGGATCCTGGCGGTCGTGCTGGTGCGGGAGTTTGCCGTGTCCGGTATGCGCCTTGTGGCCGTGGAAAAGGGCCGTGTCATTGCCGCCGCGTGGTCCGGAAAGATCAAGACCGCCAGCACCATGGTGTGCATCTGCCTGATCCTGTTCGGCATTCCCCACTGGCTGAACATCGTCTGTCAGATCATCATTCTGGTGACCACCGTCTACTCCGGCGCGGAATACTTCATCAAGAACGCAGATGTGTTCAAGGAGAGCAAAGAAGCTTGACACCGCCGCAAAAGCCTGCTAAAATATACGCTACAAGTAAACAGCGCGACGATCGGAAAGAGTATGTCCATCCCACGGGGCAAGAGAGAGAGGGCCACCGGCTGAAAGCCCTTTTACCCGCTGCGGGCAGAAAGTGCGTCCGGGAGCGCGGGGGATGCAGACGCCCTCCGGCCAGCCGCCGTCACAGGCTGAACTTGAGCGATAAACGAGAGTGGAACCGCGGAGTCTATTTCGCCTCTCAGACAGATCCTGTCTGGGAGGCGTTTTTTACTTTCCAAGAATAAATTTAAGCATATATAAAGGAGAATGACCATGTATCTGTATAATTCCGCCACCCATAAAAAAGATGAATTTGTCACCCATACACCGGGCCATGTGGAGATGTATACCTGCGGCCCCACGGTGTACCACTTTGCCCACATCGGCAACCTCCGCAGCTACATCATGGAGGACGTGCTGGAGAAGTACCTGCGCTATGCCGGGTACGATGTGAACCGGGTCATGAACATCACCGACGTGGGCCACCTGACCTCCGACGCCGACGAGGGCGAGGACAAGATGCTCAAGGGCGCCAAGCGGGAGCACAAGACCGTCATGGAGATCGCCCAGTTCTATACTGACGCCTTTTTCGAGGACTGCTGCAAGCTGAACATCAAGCGGCCCGATATCGTGCAGCCCGCCACCGGTCTGATCGACGACTATATTAAGATCATCACCAAACTGCTGGATACAGGCTACGCCTATCAGGCCGGCGGCAACATCTACTTCGACACCAGCAAGCTGGAGCGCTACTATATCTTCAACGACCACAACGAGGAGGATCTGGCGGTGGGCGTCCGCGAGGGTGTGGAGGAGGATACCAACAAGCGCAACAAGAACGACTTTGTGCTGTGGTTCACCAAGTCCAAGTTCGAGGATCAGGCATTGAAGTGGGATTCCCCCTGGGGTGAGGGCTATCCCGGCTGGCATATTGAGTGCTCCGGCATCTCCATGAAGTTTAACGGCGAGTACCTGGATCTCCACTGCGGCGGCGTGGACAACGCCTTCCCCCACCACACCAACGAGATCGCCCAGTCCGAGAGCTATCTGGGCCATCCCTGGTGCCCCCAGTGGTTCCATGTGGCTCATCTGAACACCAACGACGGCAAGATGTCCAAGTCCAAGGGTGAGTTCCTGACGGTTTCCCTGCTGGAGAGCAAGGGCTACGATCCGCTGGCCTACCGTTTCTTCTGCCTGCAGAGCCACTACCGCAAGGGGCTGCTGTTCAGCTGGGAGAATCTGGACAACGCCACCGTGGCCTTCAACAAGCTGCTGACCAGGATCGCCGCCCTGAAGGACGAGGGCGATGTGGAGCAGGCGGTATTCGACGAGTACAAGGCCAAGTTCATGAAGGCCATGGACAACGATCTGAACACCTCCATGGGCGTGACGGTGCTGTACGACGTGCTGAAGGCCAAGACCAACGACAAGACCAAGCTGGCGCTGCTGGACAGCTTTGACAGCGTGCTGGGCCTGAAGCTGCTGGAGAAGGCGGCGGAGCTGCGCGGCAAGCAGGCAGCGGCCGCACCGGCAGCCGGCGGCTTTACCGTCATCAGCGAGTCCGGTGAGGAGGACGCGGCCGTCGAGCAGTTGATCCGCGACCGTGCCGACGCCAAGAAAGCCAAGAACTTTGCCGAGGCCGACCGTATCCGCGATGAGCTGAAGGCTCAGGGCATCGAGGTTACCGACGTGCCCGGCGGCGCCAAGTGGAAGCGCGTGTAAGCAAACCATAACACCGAAAAAGGACGCCGAAAGGCGTCCTTTTTGATGATAGACGGAAAGCAGGGCGTCCTGTTGGGGCACCCTGCTTTCCGTATGAATCGCAGTAAGAGAGGTTACACGTTTTCGTCGACCTGCTTCTTGCCGGTCAGCTTCTTTTGCAGCCAATCCTTGCCGTCCACATAACGGGAGACAATGTAGGACACCACATAGTCGCCGGCGGCGTTGACCATGGTGGCGGGGGGATCCACCAGATTGCCGATGGCCAGCGCGATGGGATAGGCAATCGCCAACTGGTCGGGGAAGAAGATGGTGCAGATCACCAGTTCGCCGGTGCCGCCGCCGCCGGGAATGCCGCTCATGGCCACGGAGGAGAACACCGCCACGATAATGGCCAGAATGGCTTTGCCGGTGGAGAAGTCCATACCGAAGATGCCGAACAGGAACGCCACCTTGATGATGGCGGACATGGCGGAGCCGTCCATATGCATGGTGGCGCCCAGCGGCAGCACGATGTCGGACACATCCTTGCTGATGCCGGATTCCTCCGCCACTTCCATGTTGGTGGGAATGGTCGCCACGGAGGAGCAGGTGCCAAAGGACACTGCCGCCGGGCGGAACAGCTTGGAGAACATCAGCTTTGCGCCGCCCTTGCCGCCGCCGAACCGGGCGTAGAGGGGGAAGAAGATGAACATGTAGGCAAAGCTCATGACGTAATAGATGATAAGCGTGCGGCTGTAATCCTTTACCAGCTCAGGACCGTATACCGCCACCAGATTGGCAAAGAAGCCGAAGAAACCGATGGGAGCGTAGTAGGTGATGATCTTCACCGTTTTCATGATGCAGTTGGTGATGTCCTCCAGCAGTTTGGCGGTCCTGGTCTCGGGACCGCCGGACATCTGGATGCCGAAGCCAAACAGGATAGCCGCCACGATCAGGGGCAGAATGGCCCGGCGGCTCAGCAGCTCGGCAAAGTCGGGCTTGGTAAAGAAATTGACGATCATATCGCCGAAGCCCAGCGCCTCGCCGACCTCGCCCTCCACAACGGTATACTGGCCGTCCACCAGCGGGATTAGACGGCAGACAATGTAAGTCAGCACACCGGCGATGGCGGCGGTGACCAGGAAGGTCGCTACGGTGACGCCCATGATCTTGCCGGCTCGCTTGACGCTTTTCATGTTGGCGATGGCGGAGGCGATGGAGCAGAATACCATAGGCACCACCACGCAGAACATCAGATTGATGAACAGCGTGCCCAGGAATTCGATCTTTCCGCCGAAGCCCGGCGCCAGCCAGCCTACAAGGCAGCCGGCCACGATGCCGGTCAGCATACACAGGATAAACCAGTAATTTTTCAGAAATTTCTTCATGACAGTCCTCCTCAATCTCTCACACGATGATGACTGGTACCATTATATAAGCATTTTTTCAAATGTAAATCGGAAAAAATGCCTTTATACATAGCAAATCATGCTATTTTGCGGAGGGGGTTTGGCCGAATTGCTTTTTATAAGCCCGTGCAAAGGTGGAATACTCCTGATAACCGCAGCGCAGCGCGGCTTCCCCGGGGGTGATGCCCTGTTCCAGTAATTGCTGCGCCAGCAGCAAACGTTTTTCCGTGACATAGTGGTGTATGGTGTAGCCGGTCTCCTCCCGGAACCGGCGCATCATGTGGTACTTGCTGATGTAGAACCGGGCTGCCAGTTCGTCGATGGTCAGGCCTTCCATCAGATGGGCGTTCAGGTATTGCAGGATAGCTACCACCTTGCTGTCGCCGGCAGCGGCGCTGACAGTGTCGCCTGCCAGCGAGATGCGGTTCACCTCTACCATCAGCTGCGTAAACAGCGCCTGCCGCAGCAGCGACACACCGAAGCCTTCCTCCTGTTGGGATTGCTCCAGCAGGGTAAACAGCTCCCGTACCCGGTCGCCGCTGCCGGCGTGATAGACGTAGCGGAAATCCTCCTGGGCCTTGTGGAAACATGCCTCCAGATCACTGTCATCGCACCGCAGTTTTTGCAGATAGTCCGGCGAGATATACAGGATCGCCCGTTCATAGAAATCGCTGCGATCCACGATGGGTTTGTGGATGCTGCCCCGACCCACCAACACATAATCTCCCGGCTGCAGGGCATACCGTTCGCCTTCGATGGCATAATCCGCCCGGCCAGCCAGAAGAATGATGATCTTGTGAAAGGTGTGGTAGTGGTAGGCGATCTCCTGATGCTTCCCGTCGGCCAGATGGAACAGGCGAAAGTTCTCGTTTAAATAGCCGCGCTTTTCATAAGTCAGGGGTTCCACACAAATCGCTCCTCGCATTTTTTGCCGCTATTATATCACAAAATGAGCAAAATGTGCAACCCTTTGTACTGCTCTATTATTTCCGAGGAGGGGATGGGTTTCCGTATATACGCATAAATATTCATTTATGCGTAATGATATATATGCAATTTGCTGCATTTTAGGAGATATTACTGAGATATATAGACAAAACAACCAAAAGTGAGAGAGGAAATGAAAAAATATGCAAAAAGAGGTTGACTTATATGCATATTGGGTGTATAGTATCCACTGTCAGCAGGAGCTGACAAACTGGCATATCTTCCGACTCCGGTATAGGAAGGCCGGAGCGGTCGTATCAAATGATCATATGAAAGGAAATGAAAAAAGATGAAAAAGTTGATCGCATTGATGCTGGCCATGCTGATGGCGCTGAGCCTGGTGGCCTGCGGCGGTACCGCAAACAACGACGCTAATACTGACGGCGACACGCAGGATTCCGAGACCAAGAAGGAACTGGTGGTGGGCGTCAGCGCCGACTACGCTCCCTTTGAGTTCATGTATCCCGATGAGAGCGGCGAAATGGTCTACGGCGGTATTGATATCTCCGTGGCGCAGTACATCGCCGATGAGCTGGGCCTGACCCTGAAGGTGGAGAACATGGGCTTCGATTACCTGCTGACCTCTCTGGACAAGGGCGATTTCGACATGGTGCTGTCCGCTATGGAGGCCACGCCCGACCGTCTGCAAAACGCTGACTTCTCCGATCCCTACTATACTGACGTGCCTCCCGCACTGCTGGTGAAGGCTGACAAGGCCGACGCCTATAAGACACTGGCGGACTTCAACGGCAAATCCATCGGTGCGCAGACCGCCACCACCAAGCTGGAAATGGTGGGCACCATTGAGGGCGCCAACCCTGTGGCACTGCAGTCCGTGCTGGATCTGGTCAACGAACTGGTGTATGACAAGGTGGATGCCATTCTGGTAGACGGCGGTGTGGCCCAGCAGTATGCTGCCTCCAACCCCGATCTGGTGATTGCTGACGCTTCCGCCGAGCTGGGTCAGGCTTCTCCCTACTGCATCGCTGTTGCCAAGGGCGACCCCAAGGGCCTGCTGGATGGCATCAACGCCGCCATCGCCAAGATGACGGAGGAGAACAAGATCGAGACCTTCATCGCGGATGCTGACAAGCTGGCCGACGTGGCCGTGGAAGTCACCGCCGACTGATTAACAACGCCCAACTACTTACCCTACCTGTCGCGTGGTGCAAAGCCGTGAAAGCGGCTTTGCACCTTCGCGCGCTATGAAAGGAGCCTGACGCCATGTGGTGGAGCAGCCTGTTTGAGAGCATGCGCCCGTCCGATTTCTTTAATTTTTCTTTCTTTCCCAAATACGGCACCGCCTTTATCCGCGGCATCGAGTATACGCTGCTGCTGGCCATCGTTTCAGTGCTGCTGGCCGTGATCCCGGCACTGTTGCTGGCCCTGATGCGTCTGAGCAAGAATAAGCCCATTAAGTGGCTGGCGGGTGCGTACATTGCAGTGTTCCGCTCCACCCCCATGCTGGTACAGCTGTCCATTATCTATTACGGCCTGTTTTATGCCATCTCCCTGCCCCGCATCACGCTGTTCGGCTTTGTGGATATCAGCCGGTTCATACCCGGTGTGGTGGCGTTGGCCCTGAACAGCTCGGCCTATGTGGCGGAGATCTTCCGTGCCGGTATCCTGGCGGTGGATCAGGGGCAGACGGAGGCCGCCCGCTCGCTGGGCCTGTCCCGCTGGCAGTCCATGCGTCTGGTGGTGCTGCCCCAGGCCATCAAAAACGTGCTGCCTGCCCTGGCGAACGAGGTGGTCACCATGGTGAAGGAGTCATCCATCTGCTCCGTGCTGGGCATGGCGGAGATGATGTTTGCCGCCAAGACCATCGCCGGCTCCACCGGCATCTCGCTGGCGCCCTATACCATGGCGGCGCTGGTGTATTTCTGTATCAACTACCCGGCCTCCAAAGCCATCGAGGCCATCGAAAGGAGGATGCGTCGTGGTGACAAGCAATAATGTTCTCATTTCCGTGCAGCATTTGGTGAAGGAGTACAATCACGGCACCGTTCACGCACTGAACGACTGCAATCTGGAGATCAAAAAGGGAGAGGTAGTGGCCATCATCGGGCCTTCCGGTTCCGGTAAGTCCACGCTGCTGCGCAGCCTGAACCTGCTGGAGCAGCCCACCTCCGGCGAGATCTTCTTTGATGGTGTGGATCTGGCCAGCAAGTCGGTGGATATTGACCTGCACCGTCAGAAGATGGGCATGGTGTTCCAGCACTTCAACCTGTTTCCCCACAAAACGGTGCTGCAGAACATCACCATGGCGCCCGTCACTCTGAAGAAGAAAACACCCGAGCAGGCCAAGGAGCGGGCCATGGCGCTGCTGGAGCGTATCGGACTTGCCGACAAGGCCAATGAGTATCCCAACATGCTCTCCGGCGGCCAGAAGCAGCGTATTGCCATTGTGCGTGCCCTGGCCATGGATCCGGAGGTCATGCTGTTTGACGAGCCCACCTCCGCCCTTGACCCTGAAATGGTGGGCGAGGTGCTGGATCTGATGCGTGACCTTGCCAGGGAGGGCATGACCATGGCCGTCGTTACCCACGAAATGGGCTTTGCCCGTGAGGTGGCCGACCGGGTGGTGTTCATGGCCGACGGTAAGATCCTGGAGGAGGGCGCTCCCGCCGAGCTGTTTGACCAGCCCAAGGATCCGCGGCTGCAGGATTTCCTCAGCAAGGTACTGTAATAAAAATCTCCGGTATCCAGATGGATACCGGAGATTTTTACGTCACTTTTCAGCTTTTCCCCCGTATTTCGTGCCTGCATTTGGGGCAGGTGATAACGATCTTTCCCTTGCCCGCCGGCACGCGGCATACGGTTTTGCAGTTGGGGCAGGTGAAGTATTTGTGTTCCTTGTCCATCCGCTGCTGCTTGCCGCTGCTGAGCTTCCGCTTGATGGGCCACCAGATCTTCTGCAAAAAGGCGGCGTTCTCCGCCCGACGCTTTTCCAGATTGCGGGAGAATACCCGGAACAGCGCCCACAGCACCATCACCGTGGTAACAAGGCCGATAATGCTGGATATGATACCGTTCTTTTTTACCAGCATACTGATCAGGTCCAGCACGATAGCCGTCCAGATGATGCACAGCCCCAACTGATCTGCTCCATTGCGGCCATACATGAACCGGCTCAATCCGTTGCGCAGACGTTGAAAGAAACTCATAACTCCGCCTCGATTTCCTAGAGAGTACAATCACAATAATTTATTGTAGCGGAAAATACCTGAAAGGTAAAGGGCGCATCGGGAAAATTAACAAATTGGTCAAAATTTTGTGTACATTGACGGACAGAAACCCAAGTCTTTATTGCATTCCAATGAAGAAATTGCTATAATAATTCAGTTAACACAATGGGAGCCGGCAGGGAATGCCCCACCGACTCCCTATCTGAAAAGCGGCCGCATCACCGCACCGGGCGGAAGCATGCTGCGGGAGAGCACGGAGTTTGGCCGCTTACTGCATCATATGCCGCGCCGGTGGGATCGGTGCGGTGAAAGGAGCCCACCATGATTAAGATTGCCCCCTCCATCCTGTCGGCAGATTTCGCCAATTTGCAGCGGGATATCGAAAAGATCGCCACGGCCGACTACGTCCATGTGGACGTGATGGACGGCCTGTTTGTGCCCAATATCACCATCGGCATCCCGGTGGTCAAGTCCATCCGCCCTACCACGGCTTTGCCGCTGGACGTTCATCTGATGATCGACCGTCCGGTGCGGTATGTGGAGCAGTTCTGCGACGCCGGTGCGGATATCGTCACTTGCCATGTGGAGGCGGATACAGAGGAGAATACCCATGAGGCCCTGCGCCTGATTCGGGCCAAGGGGAAAAAAGCCGGCGTGGTGGTGAAGCCCAAGACCCCGGCCAGTGCCGTGCTGCCTTTTATCGACCAGTGTGATATCATTCTGGTGATGACGGTGGAACCTGGCTTCGGCGGTCAGAAATTCATGGCCGACATGATGCCCAAGGTGCAGACCATCCGGGGCTATCTCGACGCCATGAACCCCCAATGCGAGCTGGAGGTGGATGGCGGCGTGGACGCCAACACCTGCCACCAGTGCATCCACGCCGGCGCCAACGTGCTGGTGGCCGGCAGCGCCGTGTATAAAGCGGCGGATATCCCCGCACGTATCAAAGAACTGAGAGGTTGATTCCTATGGAATACTTTCCCGCGCCCCTTGAAAAGCTGGTGGAGCAATTTGCCCGCCTGCCCGGCATTGGCGGCAAATCCGCTCAGCGGCTGGCCTTCCATGTGCTGAATCTGCCCATGGAGGAGGCCCAGACTTTTGCCGACGCCATCGTGGACGCCAAGCGCAGCGTGACACTGTGCCCCGTGTGCCGCAATCTGACCGCCGGCGGTCTGTGTTCCATCTGCGCCGACCCCAAACGGGACGAGACGGTCATCTGCGTGGTGGCCGATCCCCGGGATGTGCTGGCCATCGAACGGTCACGGGAATTCAACGGCCATTACCATGTACTTCACGGTGTGTTATCCCCCATGAACCATGTGGGACCGGATGACCTGCAGATCAAGTCGTTGCTGGACCGGGTGGCGCAGGGCGGCATCCAGGAGGTCATTATGGCCACCAACCCCGACACTGAGGGCGAGGCTACGGCTCTGTATATTGCCCGGCTGCTGAAGCCCTTCGGCGTAAAGGTGACCCGCCTTGCCTACGGCATTCCTGTGGGCGGCCATCTGGAGTTTGCCGACGACGCCACGCTGATGCGTGCGCTGGAAGGGCGGCGGGAGCTGTGAAACGCTGGATCTGCCTGCTGCTGGCTGCGGTGCTGTCCCTGTCGCTGACCGCCTGCGGTGCGCCGAAAACCGAGACGCTGGATATCTTCGCCATGGACACCTACATGTCTCTGGTGGCGGTGGGAGACGGCGCCTTTGACGTATTGCAGCGATCCTCCAATGAGATCAATACGCTGGAGCAGAAGCTTAGCCGTAC
This sequence comes from uncultured Clostridia bacterium, assembly GCA_945915065.1. Lineage (GTDB taxonomy): Bacteria > Bacillota > Clostridia > Oscillospirales > Oscillospiraceae > Vescimonas. Next base: position 38,332 of record CAMEER010000010.1, read on the forward strand.
CATCGAAACAAGCGATGTGGCGCGGCTCAACGCCAACGGCAGCGCTGTGCTGGATGAGGGCACAGCGGAGCTGCTGCGCCGCGCGCTGCGGTACAGCGAGGAGACCGGCGGCGCCTTTGATATGACCATTGCCCCGCTGGTGGAGCTGTGGGGGATCACCACGGAGCATCCCCGGGTTCCCACTCGGGAGGAAATCGACGCGCTGCTGCCGCTGGTGGGGACGGAACACGTTCACCTTGATGGGCTGAATGTTTCGCTGGACGAGGGCTGCACGATCGATCTGGGCGGTATCGCCAAGGGCTACGCCTCCGACTGTGTAGCGGCCCTGTTTGCCGCCAGCGACCTTACCGGCGGCTTTGCCAGCCTGGGAGGGAATGTGTACGTCCACGGCGTTACCGCCGACGGACAGCCCTGGAAGGTTGCCATTCAGGACCCGCAGAAAACGGGCGCTTATGCCTGTACGCTGCACCTGTCGGGCGCCTTTGTGGTGACCTCCGGCGGCTATCAGCGGAACTTTACCGGCCCGGACGGGACGGTATATCAGCATATCATTGACCCGGCCACCGGCTATCCGGCGGTAAGCGACCTGCTGAGCGTGTCTGTCATCACCTACGGCGCTGCAGATGGGCAGGGTACCCGTGCCGATGCCTATTCCACGGCGCTGTACGTCATGGGTGAGGAAGCCGCCGTGGACTTCTGGCGGCAGAACAGCGCCGCCTTCGACATGGTGCTGGTGACGGCGGACGGACGGGTGCTGTACACGCCGGGTCTTAAGGACTGCTTTGACGAGACGGAGGGAAGCGGCTATGTCTACCAACCCCTCGCGGCCTGAACTGAAATGGAACCGCTACGACGCGATCGTGGCGACGCTGGTGGTGCTGCTGGCGGTGGCGGTGGCCCTGTGGTTTTATCTGCCCAAGTTGCAAAGCGGCGAAACGACGGTGGTCATCTCCGCCGGCGGACAGGAGACGGAGCGGGTCAGACTGTCGGACTTTTCCGGCACCACCGTGACCTGCAACGGCTATACGCTGCAGATTGATGCCGACGGCGATGGCGTGTGGGTGTCCCACAGCGACTGCCCTACGCAGGACTGCGTGCATACCGGCCATATCACCCGGGCGGGACAGTCCATCGTCTGCCTGCCGGCCCAGATCATCATTCATCTGGAGGGCGCTGCCAATGACGGCCCCGATGTGATCGTGGGGTGACAGACATGAAGTGGACGACGAAGAATATCGCCCTGTGCGCCGTGCTGACGGCGCTGGCGCTGGGACTGAGTACGCTGGAGAATATGTTTCCCGTGTCGCTGGCGGTGCCTCTGCCCGGCGTGAAGCTGGGCCTTGCCAACATCGTGACGGTGTTCGCTTTATACGAGCTGGGCGCCGTTCCGGCGCTGGTGATCCTGTTTGCCCGATGCGGGCTGGGCAGCTTATTTGCCGGAAATGTGTCGGCGCTGCTGTTTTCCATGCTGGGCGGACTGTGCGCCATGCTGGTGATGATCGGCCTGAAGCATTGCCGGAAGCTGAGCATTTACGGCGTTTCCATCGGCGGCGCCGCCGCCCACAATATCGGCCAGATGGCGGCCGCCATTATTACGCTGGGCAACACCATGGTACTGGGTTATCTGCCGTTCCTGCTGGCGGTATCCCTCATCACCGGCACGCTGACCGGTTTCGTGGCGGCGCTGCTGTTCCGGGCCATGGCCCATGTAACACTCTCCCATTAAGGAGGCAGAAGAGATGGATCAGAAGGATAAGATCATTTTACAGCAGCTGGACGTGATCCGCTCCATGACGGAGAACAGCATGAAGCGCATGAACAGCGATTTCTGGGGTGCGCCGCAGCCGAAGACCCCCTATGTGCCCGAAAACTCTGCCGCGCCGAAGGATACCGGCAAAGAGCAGAAGGCTGCCGCCGCCGGACAGAAGCCGGAGGAAAAGGCGGAGGAAGAATTGCCGCCTCCCGAAAAACTGGAAGACCTTCTGGCGGAGCTGGATACCTATATTGGCCTTGACGTGGTAAAAGACGAGGTCCGCAGCCTCATCAACATGGTGCAGGTCTACAAGCTGCGCCGGGAGCATGACTTGCCCACCACCGACATGTCGCTTCATATGGTGTTCACCGGCAATCCCGGTACGGGAAAGACCATGATGGCCCGCATGATGGCCCGCATCTACCGCAGTCTGGGCATTCTCAGCAAGGGACAGCTGGTGGAGGTGGATCGCAGCGGCCTTGTGGCCGGCTATGTGGGGCAGACGGCCCTCAAGACCCAGAAGGCCATCGAAAAGGCCATGGGCGGCGTGCTGTTTATCGACGAGGCATACGCTCTTAACGGCAAATCCGAGAATGACTTTGGGCAGGAGGCCATCGATACCGTGCTGAAGGCCATGGAGGATCACCGGGACGACCTGGTGGTGATCGTGGCGGGCTATACCGAGCTGATGGAGAAGTTCATTCACTCCAACCCCGGTCTTGAGAGCCGGTTCAACCGCTTCTTGTTCTTCCCCGACTACACGGTGGACGAGATGATGGCCATTTTTAACATGCGCTGCGGCAAGGGCTATGTGCTGACGGAAGAGGCCGAGCCGCTGGTACGGGACTACATTGCCGAGGAGAGCGCCGCCGGCGACAGCTTCGGCAATGCCCGCGGCGTGCGGAACATCTTCGAGCATATTCTGGTGGCACAGAATAACCGCCTGGCCAAAATGGAGAGGGTGACCCGGGAGGATCTGATGGCCCTGACCGCCGACGATGTGCTGCACGCCAGAGGGAAGATCGACGAATAACGAAAAAGGCAGTTGACGGAAGCTTCCGTCAACTGCCTTTTATTAGATCTGCTCAAAGCTCAAAATATCCGTTCAAACGCCTCACGGGGGGAGCCGTCCGCCACATAGATGACGCCGCAGTGGGAAAAGCCCTCCCGCAGAATACACCGCTGCATCACCTGATTGTCAGCGTGGGTGTCGATCCGCAGATGGGGGATGCGTCCGGCGCACCAGTCCACACACTCGTGCAGTACGCCCCGGTGGGTGCCGTCGCTGCCGATACGGTGGATCGTGCCATAGGGCGTGGCTGTGTCCCGCCACGAACCGTCGATGTGCGCATAGGTGGGATCGTCACCGAGGATAAAGGCAAAAACGGCGTAAATGCCGGCATCATCCTCCATCACATACAGATCGCCCTCGGCAATATCCTGCCGCAGCAGCGGCTCGGAGGGATAGCCGTTGATCCACTGGCGCATATTGCCGCTGCGCCGCATGAATTGCCTCGCCACGTCGTAAATGGCCAGAATACGGGGCAGATCATGTTCGGTGGCGTGTCGTATCATAGCGATCCCTCAGTTCTTCAGACTTTGCAGCGGCGCGGGGATGCGTCCGCCCCGGGCGATAAACGCGGCGCTGGAGGCGGTGTGCACCGGCATCAGCGGCGCACTGCCCAGCAATCCACCCATTTCCACCATGTCGCCCACCGTTTTGCCCTCCACGGGGATGATGCGCACGGCGGTGGTCTTGCTGTTGACCATGCCCA
>CAMEER010000011.1 GCA_945915065.1 uncultured Clostridia bacterium
CGGAGCCGTGGCAGGAGACGCCGTGCATGTCCACCCGGATCTCCATACGGCCGCGGTGACCGCGATAGATACCACCGTCGGTAGGCTCGGTGGAGATCACAAACTCGACCTTTTCACGGGCATCCTCGGGACCGTTGAAGTACTCATTGACGATGGACTGCCAGCACATACCGTCGCAGTCCTCTTCCTGCACGGAGCCGACTACCATCATCTTGTAGCCCTTGGGCAGCAGATCCAGATCCTTCATGATCTTCACGCCGTAAGCGGCGGCAGCCATGCCGCCCTCCTGGTCGGAACCACCGCGGCCATAGATAATATCGTCGGTCTCATAGCCTTTGTAAGGGTCGGCTTCCCAGTTGTCGATATTGCCGATGCCCACAGTGTCAATGTGACTGTCGATGGCGATGATCTTGTCGCCGTCGCCCATCCAGCCGATCACATTGCCCAGCTTGTCAAACTCAACTTTGTCATAGCCGAGTGCTTTCAGTTCTTCGGCGATGCGTTTGACAACGCCTTCTTCTTCGCAGGATTCGGAAGGGATGGCGATCATGTCACGCAGAAACTTTACCATAGCGGGCTTATAGCCCTCAGCAGCTTTCTTGATGGCCTCAAAATCCATAATGTACCTCCAACAAATGATATGAAACTGCATTTCTAACTGAGAATAAACGACTTCCTACGACTATAATAGCACATAGTGGACGGATGTCAAACAAAAAATTATTATTCCTAAAATTTTTTTTGGAAAAGCGTTGATTTCTTCTTAAAGTATGATATGATAGGTATAGCAAAGTAATTGGCATAGAGTCGAGAGGAATGGTATTCTTCGGGACGACACCAGAATCTTATATTTTGATAAGGAGAGTTGATCGTTATGGAAGCAAAACGGTTAGAAGCTCTGAAGCAAATTGCCGCAGGCATCGCAGCACAGTTCGGCGACAAGTGCGAGGTGGTGATCCACGATGTGAGCGGCGGTCATCCGGAGCATACCATTGTGCATATTGAAAATGGACATGTATCCGGCCGAAAGGTGGGCGACGGTGCATCGCAGGTGGTGCTGGATCAATTCAAGAGCCAGAATGAGCATCCCAAGGATCACCTGTGCTATCTGACCCGGACGCCGGACGGCAAGATCCTCAAGTCCTCCTCTCTCTATATCCGCAACAACCGCGGCAACGTCATCGGTATTTTTTCCATGAACTATGACATCACCAATATGATGATGATGCATCAGGACCTGGGCGAGTTCATGATGACCCGTGACAAGGAACAGTCCGAGCCGGAAAAGATCATCAATGTCAACAACGTGCTGGATGAGCTGATCGAGCAGTCGGTGCAGCAGGTGGGAAAGCCTGTGGCGCTGATGAATAAGGACGATAAGGTGCGGGCCATCCGTTTCCTGAACGAGGCCGGCGCGTTCCTTGTGACAAAATCCACAGACAAAGTGGCAAAATACTTCGGTATTTCCAAATATACTCTATACTCTTATATTGACGCCAATAAACAGCAGGAGGAAAAGAAAAAATGATTGATCTGTCCATCAACAAGGTTGGCCTGGAACATAACATCCAGAAGGCCAAGGAGAACAACGTCATCATCCCCACCATTGCCCAGATGCAGAATCCCGACCTGATCCCCGAGAAGATCAAGGCCAAGCTGAGCCACACCGGCCTGTGGGACGTGGATCCCGTGAACCTGTTCCGCATTTCCTGGCACAATGAGGCCAAGGAGACCGGCGGTTTGTTCCAGAAGGTCCCCAACTATGTGGAGATCCCCAGCAAGCTGTCCGGCGTACCCTGCCGCATCATCGCCATGTCCGGCAAGTGGTTCCCCACTGGCTGCCACAAGGTGGGCGCTTCCTTTGGCTGCCTGGCACCCCGTCTGGTGACCGGCCAGTTCGACGCCACCTATCATCACGCCGTATGGCCCTCCACCGGTAACTACTGCCGCGGCGGCGCCTTCAACTCCAAGCTGCTGGCCTGCGAGTCCGTGGCGATCCTGCCTCAGGATATGTCCAAGGAGCGTTTTGACTGGCTCAAGTCCATTGCCGGCCAGATCATCGCCACCCCCGGCTGCGAGTCCAACGTCAAGGAGATCTTCGACAAGACCTGGGAGCTGAAGCAGGATCCCACCATGATGATCTTCAACCAGTTCGCCGAGATGGGCAACCCCCTGTGGCACTACAATGTCACCGGTTATGCTCTGGCGGAGCTGTTTGAGGCGGTGAAAAAGCCCGGCCAGAACTTTGCCGGCGCCTGCTTTACCTCCGGCTCTGCCGGCACCATGTCCGCCGGCGACCTGCTGAAGGAGCGCTATCCCCATCTGAAGCTGGCCGTGGGCGAAGCCCTGCAGTGCCCCACCATTCTGGACAACGGCTTCGGCGGCCACCGCATCGAGGGTATCGGCGACAAGCACATCCCCTGGATCCATAATGTGAAGAACACCGATATGGCCATCGCGATCGATGATGAGGACAGCCAGCGCCTGCTGCGCCTGTTCAACACCCACGAGGGTCAGAAGTACATGAAGGAAGAGCTGGGCATGACCGACGAGGAAGTCGAGAAGATGACCTGGCTGGGTATCTCCGGCATCGCCAACGTGCTGTGCTGCATCAAGATGGCCAAGTACTATGAACTGACCGAGAACGATGTGGTAGGCACCGTCCTGACCGACTCCGCTGTGATGTATCAGTCCCGTATCGAGGAACTGAACGAGATGCACGGCGCTTACAACGCTCACGAGGCTTCTCTGGATCACCACCTGCATATGCTGGGCCTCAAGACCGACAGCATGCTGGAGCTGACCTATGCCGAGCGCAAGCGCGTTCACAACCTGAAGTACTACACTTGGGTGGAGCAGCAGCAGATGAACGTGGAGGATCTGAACGCTCAGTGGTACGACACCAAGGGCACCTGGGACGCCGTTCACGCCCAGGCCAAGGAGCTGGACGAGCTGATCAACGAGTTCAACGAGGCTACCGGCCTGCTGAAGGCACTGTAAGAATCACATATCTGAACGCTGACAGGGCGGGGCTTTCGCCCCGCCCTGATTCTTTTTAATAAGGAGAGAACCACCATGAAAAATGTGAAATACGGCAAGTGCGTCCGCTGCGGCAAGACCTACGAGGCCACGCCGGATCTGACCAACTGCGAATGCGGCGGCATTCTGGATATCGTCTATGATTACGACTATATCAAGTCCGTGCTGACCAAGGAGAAGCTGGCTAAGCGGGACAACCGCTCCATGTGGCGCTACCGTGAGCTGCTGCCTGTGGAGGAGACCACCCCCGACACGCCGCTGCGCGTGGGCTGGAGCCCGCTTTACGAGGAGCCGAAACTGGCGGAACTGCTGGGCATCAAAAAGCTGTGGGTCAAGGACGACGGCCAGAACCCCACCGCGTCTCTGAAGGACCGAGCCAGCGCCATGGCAGTGGCCAAGGCCATGGAAGCCGGCGCCAAGACCATCGCCTGCTCCTCCACCGGCAATGCTGCCAGCTCTCTGGCCGGCAATGCCGCTGCCGCGGGACTCAAGACCTTTATCTTTGTGCCGGAGCGCGCGCCTCAGGGTAAGGTGGCTCAGCTGATGATCTTCGGCGCCAATGTCATCTCCGTCAAGGGCAACTATGAGGATACCTTCAAAATGTCCGCTGCTGCCATTGAGAAATACGGCTGGTACAACCGCAACGCCGCCATTAACCCCTATCTCAGCGAGGGTAAAAAGACGGTGGCGCTGGAGATCGCCGAGCAGCTGAACTGGGAGATGCCCGACTATCTGGCCATCTCCGTGGGTGACGGCTGCACCATCGCCGGCGTGTGGAAGGGCTTCAAGGATCTGTACGCCATCGGTTTTATCGACAAGCTGCCCCGCCTGATCTCTGCCCAGTCTCTGGGCTGCTATCCCATCAACCGGGCCATTCAGAATAACGAGCCGTGGGAGCCCATGGAGGAGAACACCATTGCCGACTCCATCTCCGTGGGTGTGCCCCGCAACGCCGACAAGGCGCTGATGGCCATTCGGGAGTCCAACGGTATCGCCGTCAACGTCTCTGATGAGGAAATCCTGGCGGCCCAGCGGCTGCTGGGCCGTACCTGCGGCGTGTTCGGTGAGCCTGCCGGCGTCACCGGCACTGCGGCACTGAAAAAGGCCTGCGAGCAGGGGCTGATTCCCCACGACGCCACCGTGGTGTCCGTGGTCACCGGCAACGGCCTGAAGGATGTGGCCAACGCCATCAAGTCCGCCGGTTCCCCTGTCCATATCGCGCCGGATCTCGACCTGATGGTGGAGGAATTTAAGAAGCGCGGCGTGGTCGTGGAGTAAAAGCGGCCGGCGAAAATCTTATGATTCTGCCGCAAGGCTGAGCATAGAGAAAGGGGCGGTGAAAACCGCTCCTTTTTCCATAAATAATCTTGTGCATCGCCGCAAATGTCAAGAAGTTTTTGCAGTATTGACAAAAAATATCAAAGTACGGAGCAGAAAATACCACAACGAAAAAGTCCTGTAAAGGAGCTTTCGCGGCATAAAACCAGTGTGAGCACTGGATTTATTCCACGGTCTCCTTGACAGGGCTTTTATCGTTGCGTGTTGGTGAAGAAACACAGCTCGCGAGCGAGCTGTGCTGCACTCACTACTTAAGTTTTGTATTTCGACAATGACCGCTGATGATGGCGGTTCTGGTAAATACATTGGTTTAGCCTATTCGTTTAATATCGACGGACATTTAGAGAGCAACGGAAAGTATGAAGTAGATACATACACATACAAGATTTTCGGTATTACCATTAAACAAGGTGAAGCAAATCCCCAAAAAGGATAAGCGACTAACCAATTCCAATTGGTTGAACTGAATAGCACATATTCTCCGATGGGAGCAAGGTGGATTTCCACCTTGCTCCTATTGCTATGCTTAGAGTTCCGTCAAATCGACGAAGGGTTTTGTGGATAGGCTTATATCAACACAAAAGGTAAAAGGGAGTGATGGACCAAGAGCATATTGCCAACCAAACGGGACTGTGCTACAATGATCCCATAGTTTAACCATGGAGCAAGGAGGCGTGTGCCATGACGGAGACGGCAAAGCCGCAGCTGGCGCCCCGGGACCTCTGTACCGGCTGCGGTGCGTGCAGCAGCGGCTGTCCCAAGGGCGCCATCCATATGGTGCGTGACCGCGAGGGCTTTCTGTATCCGCAGATCTCCGACGGCTGTGTCAGCTGCGGCCACTGCGCTCATGTGTGCCCGGTGCTGAAGCAGCGGGAGGTGCGCAGCCAGCCGGCGGCGTTCATTGTATGGAACGAGAATGAGACGGTGCGGGTCCAATCGACGGCGGGCGGCGTGTTTACGGCGCTGGCGGAATTTGCGCTGGAGAGCGGCGGCGTGGTATTCGGCGCGGCAGTGGATGAAAAGCTGCAGGTGCGCCATATTGCTGTGAAGAATAAAGAGGATATCCGGATGCTGCGGGGCGCTAAGCCCATCCAGAGCGAGTTGGGCGAAGCCTACCAGCAGGTGCAGATGTATCTGGAGCAGGGACGTTTCGTGCTGTTTTCCGGCACACCCTGCCAGGTGGACGGCCTGTACCGTTTTTTGGGGGAGCACCCGGAAAACCTGCTGACCTGTGATTTTGCTTGCGGCGGTGTCGTCTCTCCCGGCGTGTGGGGACGGTTCGTGGAATCCATGAACTACGTCAAGCGTCACCGCGCGGTGGAGGTTCGCTTCTGCGAAAAGATGAAAGGGGAGAAGGATCGCCGTTTCCGGGTCCGGTTTGAGGGCGGCGGCACCTTTGACGCGCCGCTGGGAAAAAGCCAGATGGGGCGCGGTATCGCCCGGCGTCTGTTTTTGCGGCCGGCCTGCTACCATTGCGCCTACGCCAATACCAATCGCCCCGCTGATCTGACCATGGGTGCGCTCTGGGACTTGCCGAAAGAATCCTGCCAGAAGGGCAGTGTGTCGCTGCTGCTGATCAATACGGTAAAGGGCGCCCATATTTTTGACCGGCTGCCGCTGAAGCGGGAGGGCTGGGCACTGGAGGAGGCCGTGGCGGACAACGCCGCTTTGCGCGGTGCTGCCGTGCAGCCGCCGGATCGCCAGAAGTTTTTCGAGGAGCTGGAGCGTCTGCCCTTCCGAAAGGTATGTGACCGGTTCCTGTCCCTTCGTCCCTATCAGGGGCAGCAGGGGGACAAGTGGGCGGCGCTGAAGGAGAAGCTATGGAAAAAACGCTGATGCATACCTGCTGCGCTCCCTGCTCCGTGGCCTGTATCCACCAGCTGCGCAGCGAGGGGATCGAGCCGGTGTCCTACTGGTTCAACCCCAATATCCATCCGTATCAGGAGTACAAGGCCCGGCGGGATACGCTGATGGCCTATGCGCCCACCATCGGCATGGAGCTGATCGTGCAGGAGGACTACGGCCTGCGGGACTTCTGCCGCGCCGTGGCGGAGGATATCGACCACCGCTGCGGCCATTGCTACACGGTGCGGCTGGAGCAGACTGCCCGGTTCGCCGCCGAAAACGGCTTTGACAGCTTCACCTCCACGCTGTTTGTCAGCCCCTACCAGCAGCACGAGCGCATGGCGCGGATCGCGGAGGAGATGGCCCGGCGCTACGGCGTGCGGTTCCTGTACCGTGACTTCCGTCCCGGCTTCCGGGCGGGACAGCAGGAGGCCAGGGAGCTGGGCTTCTACATGCAGAAATACTGCGGCTGTGTGTTCAGCGAGGAGGAGCGCTATCAAAAGCAGATCCGGCGGGATCAGAAGGAACCGCTGAAGCATATTGGTTGACATAAATAGGAAGGCTTCCCATGGCGGGAAACCTTCCTTTTTTGTGCGGTCTCAAAACGGGATCGGAGCCATGGCTGCGGCGTCGTGGGGATCCAGAAAGATGCCGCCGTAAGGCGGCAGCGCCGTCAGCAGCAGATAGGCGATACCCAGCAGAATAACCAGCAGGTACCACGGCAGCTCGCTGCCCCGCAGGTACCGCCGCAGCACGAAATGATACAGCGCCATACCTGCCAGTACGGCAGCACAGAACAAAGCGTACAGTGGCACGACACTCCATAGAAGTTGACATAATATAATCATCAACCCGGTGGATAGCGCCAGTGCGGCACAGTGGCCGCCCCGTGAGGTAGTACCGGGCGGTTCCAGCCGCCACAGCAGCAGGGCGCCGCACAGATAGGGCCAGAACACCAGCTTTCCCAGCTCCCACGGACTTTCGTTGATGGGGGAGAGCACCTCTGTGGCCGGGGAGGGCAGCGTGACGGCTAACCCCCGCAGCAGCACGGCGGCGGCCGCGGTCAGCAGGAAAGCCCATAGGTAACGCAGACGACGGAACATGACGGTCACTCCTTGTATGATAGTTTCGCATCGCCCGGCGCAGAGCGGCTCCGCGGGGCGAAAAACCCGGTACATCTCATATCTATGCGCCGCCGGTGCCGGTCAGTCGAAAAAGTTTGACCTTTACACAATGGGAAAAACAGGATATAATAACATGTTGAATTGTGTAAAAGGAGCCGGTACATGAAGGTCAACCAGATCAAAGCAGGCGCGATACTGTCCTATCTGTCCATGGGGCTGAGCACCATCATTTCGCTTGTCTATACGCCTATTATGCTGCAGCGGCTGGGCGAGAGCGAGTTCGGTGTCTATCAGGCGGTACTGCCCATCATCTCCTATCTGAATCTGCTGAGCTTCGGTCTTGGCAGCGCCTATGTGCGCTACTACTCCCGGTTCCGGGCCGCCGGTGACAAGCGGGGGTGCGCCAAGCTCAACGGCATGTTCCTTGTCACCTATCTGGTGTTGGGCGCGGCGGTGCTGGTCATCGGCCTCGGCCTGTCCTACTGCGACGTGATCTTCGGCAAAAAGCTGACGGCGGAGGAGATCGCGCTGGCGGAAAAGCTGCTGCGGATCATGACGGTCAACGCGGCGCTGACCTTCCCCATCAGCGTGTTTGAATCCCATGTCACCATCAACGAGCGGTATCTGTTCCAGAAGATCGTGGCCATGGGCAAGCAGGTGCTCAACCCCCTCATTATGATCCCCCTGCTGATCATCGGCTTCCGCAGCGTAACGCTGACCATCGTGTCCCTGATCTTCACTGTCCTCAGCGGCATCATCAACATCGGCTACTGTCTGACGAGGCTGCGGATGCCCTTTTCCTTCCGCGGCTACGATTTCGGACTGCTGCGGGAGATGTTCGGCTTTACGCTGTATGTGTTCCTGGGCATCGTGGTGGATAACTTCAACTGGTCCATCGACCGGCTGCTGCTGACGTGGATCCACGGCTCCACCGCCGTGACGGTGTACGTCATTGCCTCTCAGCTGAACACCTTCTATCTGGCCTTCGGCAACGCCGTTTCCAATGTGATGACGCCCCGCGTCCACCGTCTGGTGGCGGAAAACGCTCCCATGCGGAAGCTGGACGCCCTGTTTACCCGGGTGGGACGGCTGCAGTTTATCCTGCTGGCGGGCATCTTTCTGGGCTTTGTGGCCATCGGCCGGTCCTTTGTGGTGCTGTGGGGCGGCGGCGAGATGTTCGCCATCGACTACTGGACGGCGATGCTGCTGTTTTTCTCCTGCCTGTGGACCAATATCCAGACGGTGGGCATTGAGATCCAGCGAGCCAAGAATATGCACAAGTTCCGCTCTTTGACCTATTTGGGCGTGGCGCTGGGCAATACGCTGCTCTCCATCCCCCTGTGCATAGAGTGGCAGGGGCTGGGCGCCGCCGTCGGCACCGCCATCTCCACGCTGGTGGGCAACGTGATCCTGATGAACTGGTACTATCACCGGCGGATCGGCCTGAACATCCCCGCCTTCTGGCGGCACATTTTCCATCTGATGCCCTCCATGATACTGCCTGCGGCGGCGGCGGTGCTGCTGGCGGTGTTCGTCCATCCCGCCAGCTATTGGGAACTGATCCCGCCGGGCTGCGCCTTTGTGGCGGTGTACGGCGTGTCCGTGTGGCTGTTCGGCCTGAACCGCTATGAGCGCGGGCTGATAACAGGGCCGCTGCGGCGGCTGACAAGACGGAGAGGAGGTGGCCGGCGTGCCTCGTAAATCGGGACGCAATACCAAGGGCCGCATCGTGTCCGCAGCGTGGAAGCTGTTCTATGAGCAAGGCTACGACAACACCACCGTGGAGGATATCATCTTCGAGTCCGAGACCTCCAAGGGCAGCTTTTACCACTATTTTGAGGGTAAGGACGCCCTGCTGGGCTCCCTGTCCATGATCTTTGACGAGAAGTATGAGGCGCTGCGGCAGGAGATGGCCCCGGACATGCACGCCGTGGACAAGCTGATCTACATGAACCATGAGCTGTTCACCATGATCGACAACACGGTGTCGGTGGAGCTGCTGGCCCGCTTGTTCTCCACCCAGCTGACCACCAAGGGCGAGAAGCACCTGCTCAGCCGCGACCGGACTTATTTCAAGCTGCTGCATCAGGTGGTGAGGCAGGGACTGGAGCGCCATGAGCTGCGCGGCGATCTGACCGCCAACGAGATCATCAATGACTATGCCATGTTTGAGCGGGGTCTGATGTACGACTGGTGCCTTTCAGACGGCGATTATGCGCTGGCCCGCCATGCCGACCGCCTGATGCCCATGTTTTTGCGCAGCTATCAGGGAGAAAAATAGAATTTTGTTGTTTCGTCTTTTTGCGGATTCATAAAACGTCTATTATAAAAATACAGTATTTACAAATGATAGATGACAGTTTTACAGAACCGGGTATAGAATTTATTCTATACCCGGTTCTGTATTTACGTCTCGTTAAAAGTGTGGTATAGTAACCTCCGTTAGACGAAAGAGAGGTTCCTATCATGACAACTGCGCAAATCTGCATTATCATCGCCATTGCCGTATACCTGATTGCCATGGTGTGCGTAGGCGTGGCCTACTCCCGCACCAGCAAGGGCGGCGCCGACAGCTTCTATCTGGGCGGCCGCAAGCTGGGCCCGGTGGTCACGGCTATGAGCGCCGAGGCCAGCGACATGAGCTCCTGGCTGCTGATGGGTCTGCCCGGCGTGGCATACTTCACCGGCATCGCCGACGCGGCATGGACGGCCATCGGCCTTGCACTGGGTACATACCTGAACTTCCTGCTGGTGGCCAAGAGACTGCGGATCTACTCCGCTGAGATCAACGCCATCACCGTGCCGGAGTTTTTCTCCAAGCGCTTCAAGGATGACAGGAAGGTGCTGCTGGGCATTTCCGCCCTGATCATTCTCATCTTCTTCATCCCCTATACCGCTTCCGGCTTTGCCGCCATCGGCAAGCTGTTCAACAGCCTGTTCGGCTTCGACTACATGGTGTCCATGCTGGTGGGTGCCGCAGTGGTCATTCTCTATACCATTCTGGGCGGCTTTTTGGCCGTGTCCACCACCGACCTGATCCAGAGCGTCGTTATGACCATCGCACTGGTGGTGGTGTTGGGCTTCGGTATTGAAGTGGCCGGCGGCTGGGGCGCTGTAATGGACAATGCCCGTTCCATCCCCGGTTACCTGAGTCTGGCGCAGATGACCGATATCTCCACCGGCGAGGTGACGAATTACGGCTTCGTCAAGGCCCTGTCCATGCTGGCGTGGGGCCTGGGCTACTTTGGTATGCCCCATATCCTGCTGCGCTTTATGGGCATCAGCGATGCCAACAAGCTGAAGATCTCCCGCCGCATCGGCAGCATCTGGGTGGTCATCTCCATGACCGTGGCGGTCACCATCGGCATCGTGGGTCTGGCCATGTCCCGGGTGGGCGAGATCGAGACCTTTGGCTCCAGCAGCGCGGCGGAGGCGGTCATCGTCAAGATCGCCGACCTGCTCAGCACCCACGGCGTGCTGACGGCGCTGATCGCCGGTCTGATCATCGCCGGTATTCTGGCCTCCACCATGTCCACGGCGGACAGCCAGCTGCTGACGGCGTCCTCCAGTGTGTCTGAGGATCTGGTCAAGGAGGTTTTCGGCGTGAAACTGTCCTCCAAGACCACCATGTGGGTGGCCCGTGTCACCGTCATCGCCATCTCCGTTATCGCGGTGTTCCTGGCCCGCGACCCCAACAGCTCCGTGTTCACCATCGTGTCCTTCGCGTGGGCCGGCTTCGGCGCCACCTTTGCGCCTGCCATGCTGACGGCGCTGTTCTGGAAGCGCACCACCAAGTGGGGCGTGCTGGCCGGCATGGTGTCCGGCGGCGCCGTGGTGTTCATCTGGAAGTATCTGCTCAAGCCCATGGGCGGCGTGTGGGGCATCTATGAGCTGCTGCCCGCCTTCATTGTGGCGCTGGTCTTTATTGTGGTGGTGTCTTTGCTGACGGCCAAGCCCGACGCAGAGACCGTGGCTACCTTCGACAAGGTAAAGGCCGAGTGCAAGAAGTGATTCCCTGCTTAAGTGAAAGAGCCGTCCGCCGGACGGCTCTTTTTCTTGACAAAAGGCGGCCTTTGCCGCACAATGGAACTATCATCATAGAGGAGGAGCTTAGCATGCGCAGAAAAGAATGTGAACGGGACGAAGCTTTTGCGTGGGAGGTGCTGAAGCACTCGGTATACGCCACGGTGTCCATGGCGGGTCCGGACGGTACGCCGTATGCTACCCCCGTCAACGTGGTGGGCGATGAGGTATATAAGACGCTGTACTTCCACTGCGCCGGCGCCGGTGAACGCTGGGAGCTGCTGAAGAACGGCGCGCCGGTCTGCGTCACGGCGGTGTCCACCGCCACGCTGATCCCCAATGCCTTTACTACCGCGTACCGCAGCGCCATGTTCAAAGGCCGCGCGGAGGTGGTGACGGACGAAGGGGAGAAAATGAAAGCCATGCTGCTGCTGTGTACCGCCTTCGACCCCAAGGGGATGGGCCGGTTCGACGAGGTGATGTCCCGCTGTACGGCTCAGGTCATCAGGATCGTGCCGGAGGTCATCACCGGCAAGGAACATGAGATGAAGCAGCCCCCCAAATCCCACAGCTGTAAGAACGAATAAAAAACCGGCCCATGGGGCCGGTTTTTTATTCCGTTTGCTTTTTGCGGACAAGACCGCTCCAATCCACTTCCATCACCAGCAGGCTCAGCAGCATCAGCGCCGCCCCCACATATCCCCGGGGCAGCAGTGTTTCCCCGGCAACGGTAAAGGCCACGATACCGGAGAATACCGGTTCCAGCGTGAAGATCACGCCCACATGGCTGGCGGTGGTATACTTTTGCGCCACCGACTGGATCACAAAAGCGATGCCGGAGCAGAACAGCCCCAGAAAGACGGCTGCGCCCCAGATCTTGGGGGATTGGGGCAGCCGGGGCTGCTCCACCAGCACCGACACCAGCAGCATCAGCACGCCGGCCACGCCCAGCTGGCACACGCCCAGCGTAATGGCGTCCACCTCCGGCTGTGCCACGGCCTTTTCCGTCACCAGCATGTCGGCGGCGTAGCACACGGCGCAGATCAGGCAGATCAGGTCGCCGCTGGCAGGATGGAAGCTGTCGTCCAGCGTCAGCAGCGCCAGTCCCACGGTGCACATGACGAGAGCCAAGCCCAGCTTTTTGCCGGGCTTGCGGCGGTTAAAGAGAAAGTCCAGCAGCGGCGTGAAGACCACCGGCAGGGCGCAGATGAATCCTGCGTTGGAAATGGAGGTATTGGCCAAACCGTAGGTGGCGCCGGCGTATACGCCCACCAGCAGCGTGCCGATGATGAGACTGTACCGCAGCGTAGCGCGGCTGATGTGTCGAAGCTTCTTCCAGAAGATGGGTCCCAGTACCAGGAATGCCAGCAAAAAGCGGAAGGCGTTCAGGTTCATGGGCTGCAGCTCCGTCAGGCACAGATCCACCAGATAGTAGGATACGCCCCAGAACAGTGTCACCAGCACCAGTGCCAGATCGGCTTTGCGTTGTTTCGGCATACAAAACGTCTCCCTTCTTCGTTCTAAGGGGACAGTATATCACAGCTTCTGAAGGAAAGCAATTATTTCCACAGATGGAGATATCCGCCGTCGTGAAGCTGCTTGACCAGCAGCAGTAGAATGGGCCCCAGGATCATTCCCGCCACCCCCATGGCGCAAAAGCCCACATACATGGCCAGCAGTGCCGGGAGAGGCGGCAGTCCGGCGCTGCTGGCCATCAGCTTCGGCTCCATGATGCTGCGCACCAGCCAGATCACCAGATACAGCGCCGTCAGCGCAATGCCCTTGGGGAAGCTGCCTACCAGACAGCACAGCACCGCCCACGGCAGCAGTACCGTACCGGTGCCGAACACCGGCAGCGCGTCGATGAAGGCGATAATGGCCGCCAGCAGCAGGGCGTAGGGCTGCCGGATCAGCAGCAGTCCCGCCAGAAGCTGGAAAAACGTGATGACGATGAGGATGCATTGGGCCTTGAGCCATTTACCGATGGTGGTGATGAGGCTGGCCTTGATCCCCCGTGCGGTGGCCAACCATTGCGGCGGCAGCTGCCGCCGCAGGAAGGCCATCAGCTGCGGGTAGGCGGCGGAGGTAAAAAACAGGGCCAGCGCCGTGGTGGCGCAGAACAGCATGACCTGCGGCAGTGCGCTTACTATCGCCGTCAGTATCCGCAGCACGGCGGCGGACAGACTGCCCAGGGCTTCGGAAAGTGTTTCCTCGGCGGTGTCCAGCAGATGGGTCACCCACTGCTGCAGGCCGTCGGGACAGCCGGCACAGAAGCTGCGCAGCCGTGCGGAGATGTGGTCCACCAGCGCCGGCAGACCGGACAGGATCTCCGGCAGCCGTTC
Source organism: uncultured Clostridia bacterium (assembly GCA_945915065.1). GTDB lineage: Bacteria > Bacillota > Clostridia > Oscillospirales > Oscillospiraceae > Vescimonas. The sequence continues at coordinate 13,712 of CAMEER010000011.1, forward strand.
CATCAGGTCGGTGGCCTGCCGGATCAGCTGGCCGACCAGTACGGCGCCCAGCGTGACCACCAGCGCCAGCAGTGCCAGTGTGACCACCGCCGCCAGAAAGCCGCGCTTGAGGTGCATCTTTCGCCGCCCCAGCAGGATCACCGGTTCCATCAGCGCCGCGAAGCCCAGCGCCAGCAAAAAAGGCAGCAGCCACACCAGCGCGTAGCGCAGGATCAGCCAGCCTACGGCCAGCACTGCCGCAGCGTATGCTGTTTTGAGAAGAAATGCTTTTTGCCGCTGGTACAAATGATCACCTGTCTCTCAATTTTTTCTTGTCAAAAGGGGAGGGATGTGCTACCATGGACACAGGGAAACGCTGTGTGCCGTATGGGAAATACCCGCCATGGGAGGAACAAGCTATGGAGAAGAAAAAATACTTTATCGTTTCGGCAGACGCGCTGCCGGAGGTATTTGTCAAGGTGGCCGAGGCCAAGCGTATGCTGCAGGTGGGAGAAGCCGGCACTGTGGGGCAGGCGGCAGCCATGGTGGGCATCAGCCGCAGCGCCTTTTATAAGTACAAGGATGCGGTGCAGCCCTTCCAGAACATGAAGGCGGGCCATATCATCACGCTGTACGCCCTGCTGCGGGACAACCCCGGTGTACTGTCCAACTATCTGTCCATTTTCGCTGCCTCCGGCGCCAATATTCTGACCATCAACCAGACCATTCCCACCAACGGATGCGCCGGCGTCACCGTCAGCGCAGAGACCAGCGACATGACCGAGACCATGGACGAGATGATCTCCCATCTGGCGTCGGCTGAGGGTGTGCTGCGGTTCGAGATCATGGCGGGCTGATGGATATACTATAAACAAAAATGACAAAAAATATGAGCGTACCGTCCGTGCGGTACGCTCTTTTATGTGGTTTATATGGTATCTGTGCGCAGGAGGGGGGAGGCCTTCTTTGCCGCCATGGCCAGCAGCGCCTCCCGCTCATTCTCCACGGCGCCGTCCATAACGGCCTCCAGCAGCGCCTGCAGCGCCCGGCCGATCTGACGGCCCTGCAGGCCCAGCACCGCCATGTCCCGGCCGTTTACCGCCAATTGCCGCAGGCTGAAGCAGGCGTCCCTGGCCAGCAGATCGTCCATCATGGCCTCGCCCTCGTCGATTTCCTGCTGGCGGCTGCGGTAGTCCGGATGCTGGGCCATGTTGTCGGCCCGCTTGACGTCACACAGCTGCCGCAGCGCCTCCACCCCCAGCTGGTTCATGGCGCGGCGGATGGCTTTTTCCGTCAGGGAGATGGGCCGGTCGTGGTACCGCACCAGCATACAGATGCGACGGGCGGCAGCATTGTCAAACCGCAGGCGGCGGCAGATGGCCTCCGCCATCTCCGTGCCGGGCCGGTGATGGCCGTAAAAATGGCCTACGCCCCGTTCGTCCAGCGTAAAGCATTGAGGCTTGCCCAGATCGTGCAGCAGCATGGTCCACCGCAGTACCGGCTCCGGGGGCGCGGCGTCCACCGCGTGGGCCGTGTGGCGCCAGACGTCATAGCAGTGGTGGCGGTTGTGCTGCTCAAACCCTACACAGGGTAGGATCTCCGGCAGCACCACACCCAGCACCTGGGGTTCCTCCGCCAGCACCCGTCCGGCGTCTTTTCCGCACAGCAGCTTTGTCAGTTCCTCCCGTACCCGCTCCGCCGCCACATACCGCAAATCGCCGCATTGCTGCCGCAGGGCACGGTGGGTATCCTCCTCGATGGCAAAGCCCAGCGTGGCGGAGAACCGCAGCGTCCGCAGCATCCGCAGCGCGTCCTCGGAAAAACGGCGGTCCGGCTGCCCCACACACCGCAGTTTTTTCACCTGAATGTCCTGCTGCCCGCGGAAAGGATCGTACAGTGTTCCCCGGACATCCATGGCCATGGCGTTGACGGTCAGATCCCGCCGGGCCAGATCCTCCGTCAGATCCCGTGTGAAAGACACGGCGGCGGGGTGGCGGTGGTCGGGATAATCCCCATCGGTGCGGAAGGTGGTGATCTCACAGACCAGACCGCCGCTGCGGACTGTCACAGTGCCGTGCCGCAAGCCGGTGGGAATGGCAAAATGGTCAAACAGCGCCATGGTCTCCTTCGGCAGGGCGGAGGTGGTCACGTCCCAGTCATGGGGCGCTGTGCCCATCAGCATGTCCCGGACGCAGCCGCCCACCGTGTATGCCTCATACCCGGCGCCTTCCAGCCGCCGCAATATGCGCTGCACTTCCTGCGGGATCATGATTTCGCCCCCCTTCGCCGGTTTTCTGTCAAGAATGACGGTTGCACTTTGCGTATGGGTGTATTATAATATTTTTTCAAGAAAAATACAAGCGGCGGCATGAAATACCGTTTTTTGGAGGAATTGATATGACACATCCCACTGAGGATATCCGGCATTTTCTACATCCCGGCGTCCGTGTCCATATGGCAGGTATCGGCGGCGTGTCCATGTGCGCGCTGGCGGAGGTGCTCAAGGGCATGGGGCTGACGGTACAGGGCTCCGATATGACCGACAGCGACACGGTGAAGCATCTGCGCAGTGTGGGGATCCCCGTGGCCATCGGCCACAGCGCCGAGAATCTGCAGAACTGCGATCTGGTGATCCGCACCGCTGCCATTCACGACAGCAATCCCGAGATCGCCGGGGCCGTTGCCCGGGGGATCCCGGTCTATGAGCGGGCCCAGGGCTGGGGCGCCATCATGCAGGCGTACCGCAACGCCCTGTGCGTCTCCGGCACCCACGGAAAGACCACCACCACCTCCATGGCCACCCATATTTTTATGGCGGCGCAAAAGGATCCCACGGTCATGATCGGCGGAACCCTGCCCCTGCTGGGCAAGGGCTACCGGGTGGGCAAAGGCGACACCATTATTCTGGAAAGCTGCGAATACTGCAATTCCTTCCTGAATTTCTTCCCCACCGTGGCGGTGATTTTGAACGTGGCGGCGGATCACCTGGACTTTTTCCGTGATCTGGGGGAGATCGAGCACTCCTTCCGCCAATTCGCCTGCCTGACGCCCGAGGACGGCTTTGTGATCGCCAACGGCGATGACGGCGGCGCGCGGGAGGCGCTGGCGGATCTGGGCCGCAAGGTACACTGGTTCAGTGTGAAGGACCGGAACGCCGACGTGTACGCCGACAACGTGGCGTTTTTCGACGGCTTCCCCTGCTTCGATGTGGTGGCGGAGGGCAAGCCCTACGCACATGTGGAGCTGCACGTTCCCGGCAGACACAACATTTCCAATGCGCTGGCCGCCGCGGCGGCGGCCTATGTGCTGGGCATCGACGGCCGGGCGGTGGCGGAGGGCCTTGCCACCTTCGGCGGCGCGGAGCGGCGCTTCCAGTACAAGGGCCGGTGCAACGGCGCCCAGGTGTACGACGACTACGCCCATCATCCCGACGAGCTGCACGCCCTGCTGGAGATGGCCCGGTCCCTGCCGCATCAGCGGCTGATCTGCGCCTTCCAGCCCCATACCTACACCCGCACCAAGGCGCTGTTTGATGATTTTGTCCGGGAGCTGCAAACAGTGGATGTGGCGGTGCTGGCGGAGATCTACGCGGCCCGTGAGACCAACGAGGTGGGGGTGTCCTCCCGTGATCTGTGCGCAAGGATCCCCGGCAGCGTCTACTGCGCCACGCTGCGTGAAACGGCGCAGGCCCTGCGTGACATCGCCGGGCCCGGCGATCTGGTACTGACGGTAGGCGCCGGCGATATCTACCGTGTGGGCGACATGCTGGTGGGGAAGGAGTGAGCCATGGCTGCGCTGCAAGTCTGTACCGGCGCTCCGGCGGAGCGCCGCAGCGAGGTGGAGGAACGGGTCTACGAATGTCTGGCACGGCTGGAGATCCCCTTTACCCGGGTGGATCATGAAGCGGCCTTTACCATGGAGGATTGCGCCGCCATCAGCGACGCGCTGGAGGTGCATATCTGCAAGAACCTGCTGCTGACGCCCCGGAACCGCAGCGCTTTTTACCTGCTGTGTATGCCGGCGGATAAGCCGTTTTCCACCAAGGATTTCTCCAAACTGATGGGCTCCTCCCGGCTCAGCTTTGCCGCCGAGGAGGATCTGGAGCGGCTGCTAGGCTGTCATGCCGGCTCGGCGTCTATCCTGGGCCTGATGAACGACGTCGATCATCAGGTGACGCTGGCCATGGACCGCACCGTGGCGGAGGCGGAGTGGTTCGGCTGCCATCCCTGCCGGAATACCTCGTCCCTGCGGCTGAAAACGGCGGATGTGCTGCATAAGTTCCTGCCCGACACGGGACACGAACCGGTTATTGTGGATTTATAAGGAAAAATAGCATAATGAAAACGCCGGCGCTAAGCCGGCGTTTTATGTTTATCATTTATTCCGCCAGGTGGAGGGGCTGAGCAGCACCAGCAGGGGCATCAGCTCCAGACGTCCCATCAGCATGATGAGAGACAGCACCAGCTTGGTGAAAGGAGACAGGGGCGAAAAGTTCGCCGTGGGGCCGAGGGCTCCCAGAGAGGGGCCTACATTGCTGATACAGGTCAGGGTCGTCACAAAAGACTCCGTAAAGTCCAATACATCCAGCGATACCACCAGTGTGCCGGCCATCAGGATCAGCAGATATGCCGTCTGGAAAGCCTGTGCCGAGGTAATGGCCCGTTCGTCTACCGGCTGGCCGTCGATGGTGATCACGGAGACGCGGTTGGGATGGAGGATGCGGTTCAGCTCCCGCCGAAGCCCCTTGACCAGCAGCACCATGCGGCTGATCTTCATGCCGCCGGCGGTGGAACCGGCACAGGAGCCGATATACATCAGACCCACCAGAATGCAGCGGCTGAACGTGGGCCACAGGGCGAAATCCTTTGTGGCATAGCCGGTGGTGCTGATGATCGTGGCGGCCTGGAAGGAGGCGTCCGTAACGGATTCATACCATCCCTGACCGAGTTCAATGTGCAGATTGACGCAGATCAGGACAATACTGGCGGCCAGAATACCCAGATACCAGCGCAGCTCCTCGCTGCGGAAGGCGGTCCGGAAATTACCGCAGATCATGGCGTACAGCAGGGAGAAATTGATGCCGGCCAGTACCGTGAAAACAAACACCACCCAGGTGATGGCATCGGAGCCATAAGCGGCAATGGAGCCGTTGCGAACGGAGAAACCGCCGGTGGCGATGGTGGTAAAGGAGTGGTTCACCGCGTCGAACCAGGACATGCCGGCGATACGCAGGGCAACGGCCTCTGCCGCCGTCAGCGCCACATAGATGGCATAGAGTATCTTGGCGGTGCCGCCCACACGGGGTACCAGCTTGGACTTGATGGGGCCGGGGCTTTCGGCCTTCATCAGATAGCCTGCGCCGTCGCCCAGACGGGGCATCAAGGCCAGAAACAGCACCAGCACGCCCATGCCGCCCATCCACTGGGTCTCGCTGCGCCAGAACAGGATGCTGGGCGGCAGATGCTCCACAGCGGTCAGAATGGAAGCGCCGGTAGTGGTCAGGCCCGAAGCCGTTTCAAACAGGGCGTCCACATAGGAGGGGATAGCGCCGGAGAAGGTATAGGGCAGAGCGCCGAATATGGTCAGCATCACCCAGCTCAGGGCCACAGCGGCATAGCCGTCACGACCCTGCATCCGGTGGCGCTTCATCTTCAGCAGCTGGGCGGCGCCGCCCAGCAGCGCGCAGATGATGATCGTTGCGACAAAGACCTTGCTGCATCCGTCGCCGTAGTATATGCTCAGCAGCAGCGGCAGCAGAAGAAAACCGGCCTCCACCCACAGCACATAGCCTACGGTACGGGTGATCAATCGAATGTTCATGAAAAAAATACCTCTTTCAGCGTAACGGACAGACAATTATTGTTATTATAGTCCCGGCGGCGCAGTACTGTCAAGCGCAACACCCCCTTTCCGATGTTAAGACTGGGCGGAAACCATAAAACTTTTGAAAAAGCCGGGGAAAATGAAACGCCGATATTGCTTTTACAAAAAAATATGCTATACTTATCATGTAGCGATGCGTTTATCTTTCTACACTATATGGTGTATGAAGTTTTCTGCCGTGGGTATGATAAGCGTTGGACAGAGTTTCCGGCGACGATCTTCCATCGCTGCCCGCGGCTTTGTGATCAGTCGGAAGAGAGGGTGCAAATTTTGAATAAGTATATTGTGAACGGTGGCCACGCCCTGTATGGCGAGGTGACCGTCAGCGGTGCGAAAAACGCGGCGGTAGCGATCATTCCCGCTGCTTTGATGGTAGATGGCGTATGCCGGATCGAAAACATTCCCCAGATCAGTGACGTGACGCTGTTTTTCTCCATTCTGGATGAACTGGGCGTTAAGGTGCGTGTGCTGAACCGCCATGCGGTGGAACTGGATTGCCATGTTGTTCGCTCCACCTGCCCCAGCTATGAACTGGCGCGGCGCATCCGGGCCAGCTATTACCTGCTGGGCGCGCTGTTGGGCCGTTTTGGCGAGGCTACGGTGGCTATGCCCGGCGGCTGCGATTTCGGTGTGCGGCCCATCGACCAGCATATCAAGGGCTTTACCGCCATGGGCGCCGAGGTGTCCGTGGAGGGGGGCTATATCAATGCCAGGGCCAAAAACGGCCATCTGCACGGCGCCAATATCTATCTGGATGTGGTGTCTGTGGGCGCCACCATGAACATCATGATGGCGGCGGCGCTGGCGGAAGGCACTACCATTATTGAAAATGCTGCCCGTGAGCCGCATATCGTGGATCTGGCCAACTTCCTCAACTCCATGGGCGCGGACATCAAGGGAGCGGGTACGGATTCCATCAAGATCCGCGGCGTGAAGAAGCTCAACGGCGGCAGCTATGCCATCATTCCCGACCAGATCGAGGCGGGCACCTATATGGCGGCGGTGGCGGCCACGGGCGGAGAGCTGCTGATCCGCAACGTGATCCCCAAGCATATGGACTGCATCAGCGCCAAGCTGATGGAGATGGGCGTGGAGATCGAGGAGAACGGCGACGAGATGCTGGTGCGGCGTACCGGCCGCCTGCAGCGCACCAATGTGAAAACCATGCCCTATCCCGGCTTCCCCACCGACATGCAGCCTCAGATCGCGTCGGTGCTGGCGCTGGCTGACGGTACCAGCCTGATCACCGAGAGCGTGTGGAACAACCGCTTCAAATATGTGGACGAACTCAAGCGTCTCGGCGCCCGTATCCAGGTGGACGGCAAGGTGGCCGTGCTGGAGGGCGTGGATCACTTTACCGGTGCACCGGTACAGGCGCCCGACCTGCGGGCCGGCGCGGCGCTGGTGATCGCGGCGCTGGCGGCACACGGCACCACCGAGATCAGCCATGTGCAGTATATCGAGCGGGGCTATGAGGACATCGTGAGTAAGCTGCGGGCTGTGGGTGCGGATATTGCCATGGTGGACGAACCGGAAACCGAGAAGGAAGAGGCCCGCATCGGGTAACAGCTTTATATTCAGCGTCTGCCCGGCGATACCGGCGGGCGCTGATTCCTTTTTGATGAGAGAGGTGGATACATGCAGCGCATCACCGTGCTGTGCGTGGGCAAGCTGAAGGAAAAGTTCTATGCCGCCGCGGCGGCGGAGTACATCAAACGGCTGGGCCGTTACTGTAAGCTGGAGGTGCTGGAGCTGCCGGAGGTCCGGCTGCCGGAGGATCCTTCCCCGGCGGAGATACAAAAGGCGCTTTCTGCCGAGGCCGACGTTATTCGTCCGAAGCTGGACGGGGCGGTGGTGGCCCTGTGCATCGAGGGACAGATGTGCTCCAGCGAGGCGCTGTCGAAAAAGCTGGCGGCTTTCGCGCTGGAAGGCAAGAGCCGGGTGACATTTCTCATCGGCGGCAGCTACGGGCTGGATGAGACCTTGAAAAAACAGGCGGATTGGCGGCTGAGCATGTCGCCCATGACCTTTCCGCACCATCTGGCACGGGTGATGCTGCTGGAGCAGATTTACCGTGCGTGTCAGATCGCGGAGGGCACCCGCTATCACAAATAGGAGGAAGGACGCAGATGGATAAGAGCTTTTGGAAATTCGGCAAGTCCCATCAAACAGAGCCGGACTGGCCGCTGGAGGAAAGCGGCGAAAAGGTGAAGGCCGTGCTGCTGAAGGAGACCTTCGACTCCCCGGCGGAGTCCGACATGGTGATCTCCATGCTGGCGGCCTATGGTATTCCCTGCTTCAAATACTATGACAAGGACGGCGGCGCCGGAAAGGTCATCAACGGGTTCTCCGGCTACGGCGCGTCGCTGTATGTACCCCAGACCATGCTGGAAGAGGCCAACAATATTCTGAACGCGGAAGTCACGGAGGAGGACGAGAACGATGCGGGATTACATGCGTGAATACGAAAAGTGGCTGCACAGCGGCGCACTGACGGCTAATGAGGTAAAGGAACTGGAAGCCATCGCCGGAGATGAAAAGGAGATCGAGAGCCGGTTTTACGGTCCTCTGGAGTTCGGCACCGCCGGACTGCGGGGCACCATGAAGGTGGGGCTGCACCAGATGAACGTGTACGTCATCCGCTGGGCCACCCAGGGTTTTGCCAATGTCATCTGCGCTGAGGGCGAGGAGGCGAAGCGGCGCGGCGTGGCCATCTGCATGGACTGCCGCCACCATTCCATGGAATTTGCCTGCGCCGCCGCGGAGGTATGCGCCGCCAACGGCATCCATGTGCGGATCTTCGAGTCCCTGCGGCCCACGCCGGAGCTGAGCTTTGCCGTGCGGGAGTATGGCTGTCAGGCGGGCATCAACGTCACCGCCAGCCACAACCCCAAGGAGTATAACGGCTACAAGGTCTATTGGGAGGACGGCGCGCAGTTGCCGCCCCACCATGCCGCCGCCATCGCCGCGGAGCTGGAGAAGATCGACATTTTTACCGGTGTCAAGCGTATGGACTTTGACGAAGCGGTACAGGCGGGTCTCATTGAGACACTGGGCGACGAGACGGACCGGAAGTTCATGCGCCATGTGATGGATATGGTCAACGACTACGATTCCGTGGAAAAGGTGGCGGATACGTTTCAGGTGGTGTATACCCCCTTCCACGGCTGCGGCCACAAGCTGGTGCCGGAGGCATTGACCCGTCTGGGCATCAAGCACCTGCACTGCGTGCCGGAGCAGATGGTCATCGACGGGGACTTCCCCACGGTGGCGTCTCCCAACCCGGAGAATCCCGAGGGCTTCTATCTGGCGGTAGCGCTGGCCGACAAGGTGAAGGCGGACTTCATCGTGGGCACCGACCCGGACAGCGACCGGGTGGGCATCATGGTGCGCGACAGGGAGGGTAAATTCCAGCCCGTCAGCGGCAACCAGACCGGCGTGCTGCTGTCCGACTACCTGTACGGCGCCATGAAGCGCTCCGGCAGGATGCCGGAGAAGCCCGTGATGCTGAAAACCATCGTCACCACGGAGATGGCCCGCAAGGTGGCCGAGGCTCACGGCGTCACCTGCTATGACACCTTCACCGGCTTCAAGTTTATGGCCGAGAAGAAGAACCAGCTGGAAGCGGCAGGCGAGGGCAAGGTGGTGTTCTCCTATGAGGAGAGCTACGGCTACATGCTGGGCGACTATGTCCGGGATAAGGACGCCGTCACCGCGTCGCTGCTGCTGACAGAGATGGCCGCGTGGTACGCCACACAGGGCATGACGCTGTACGACGCGCTGGATGTGCTGTATCAAAAGTACGGCTGGTACGGTGAAAAGACCCACAATCTGGTGATGCCGGGTTTGGACGGTCTGGAAAAGATGGCGAACCTGATGAAGTCCCTGCGGGAGAATCCGCCTGCTGAAATCTCCGGTGTGGCTGTGGTGCGGCGCAAGGACTACGCCGACGGCAGCGTGGTGGACTGCGCCACCGGCGCGGTGTCCGCCATGGAACTGAAGGGCAGCAACGTGCTGCGCTATGAGCTGGCCGACGGCACCACCATTCTGGTGCGGCCCTCCGGTACCGAGCCGAAGATCAAGGTGTACGTCCTGACCATCGGCAAGGATGCGGCGGAGCGTGACGCCAATCTGGAGAAGTACGGCGAGTGGGCCGAAGCGCTGGCCCGGTAAGTGCCGAGAGCAATATATGTAAAGAACACCCCCTGATGTAGTTTCCCTACATCAGGGGGTGCTGCTGTTTTTCTTCACAGGCCGGCTTTACGCAGCCTGTCTTCTCCGTACCAGCACACGGTCTGTAGGACAGACGGAGCGCAATATACTGCGCAGATTACTTGGAGCGCAGCTCCGCGCCGAAACGCTTTGTCAGCTTCTTGATAACGCCGCCGGCCACTTCCTCGATCTCTGCGGAGGTCAGGGTCTTTTCCTTGGAGCCGATGGCCAGCCGGATGGTAACGGACTTCTTGCCGTCAGGCACCTGCTTGCCGCGGTATTCGTCCACGAACGCCGCGCCGTGGAACAGCTCGCTCTTGACGCCGCGGATGGTCTGGGCGATGGTTTCCCACTTCACCTCGCCGTCCAGCAGTACGGAGATGTCGTATTCCGTCATGGGATATTCCGGCATATGGGTGAAGCTGTTGGTGCGGGAACGGAAAGGCACCATGGCATCCTGATCCAACTCGAAGAGCATCACGTTCAGGTTCTTGACGCCGCACTCCATGGACACCTTCTTGCTCAGCAGCGCCAGATCGCCGATGCGCTCCTCACCCAGGTAGACGTTCAGCCACACCACATTGTCGGCCCACACGGGCTTTTCCGCCTGTTTGAAGGTAAAGCCCTCCATATGGGTGTAACGTGGCATCATTTCCAGCACGCCCTTAGCCTTGCGGAACAGGGCGGTCACGTCTTTTCCGCCGCAGACGAAGGCGCCGGCCACATGCTTGCGCTGAGAGGGCAGCTTCTCCCGGGGATCATAGGGGGTGGTATAGTTCTCGTCACGGAATACCTGCGCCGTCTCGAAGATGGAGAACTCGTCGTAGTAGCGCTCATTCTTGACCACAGCCTTGCACAGATTGGGCAGCAGGGAGGAGCGTACCAGCCGCTCGGCGGGAGACGGCGGCGTGGACAGAGCCAGAATGCCGTCGGTGCTTTGCAGGATGGCGTTGACGTACACCTCGTCCATCCACGGATAGCTGAAGATCTCCTGCATACCGCAGCGGAAGGCGAGATACTCCTTGATCTTCCGCTCCAGCTCCTTATCCAGCTGGTTAATGGCGCCGTCAAAGGAGGTGGTGATGGGAGCGGCCTCAAAGTTCTCATAGCCGTACATGCGGGCCACTTCCTCCATGATGTCGGCCTTGATGGACACGTCGCCGGTGGAGCGCCAGGTGGGCACCACCACGTGCATGGTATCGCCCTGGAAGGAGAGGACATAGCCCAGCGGCTCCAGCTTGGCGGCCACGTCCTCCGGCGTGAGCTTCTTGCCCAGACGGCGTTCCAGCCAGCTGAGGGTCACGTCGATCTCCGCCTTTTTCAGCGGCACGGGGTAGTGATCCACCATACCGGTGACCTTCATCTCGGGATAGATCTCACGGAACAGCTGCATGGACAGGTCGAGAGCCTGATCGCAGCGCTCCGGGTCGATGGCCTTTTCGTAGCGGGCCGAGGCCTCGGTGCGGTTATCGTACCGCAGGGCGGTGCGGCGGATGCCCTTGGCCTCGAAGTTGGCGATCTCCAGAATGACCTTATTGGTGGTAGGCAGAATAGAGTCCTTGGCGCCGCCCATGATGCCGGCCAGACCTACGATATCCACATCATCCGCGATCACCAGATCATCGTCAGCCAGTGCCAGTTCCTTGCCATTGAGCAGCCTCAGCGTCTCACCCGCCTTGGGACGGCGAACGATCAAATGGCCGTCAATATGGTCGGAATCATAGGCGTGGGAGGGCTGACCGGTGGCCAGCATGACGTAGTTGGTGATGTCCACCAGTGCGTTGATGGGGCGCATACCGGCCTTCCAGAGACGGCACTGCATCTGGTAAGGGGCGGGCTTGACATACACGCCCTCGATCTGCGTGCCGGTCAAACGGGGGCAGCGCTCCGGATCCTCCACGCTGACGTGGAACCCGGAGGTGTTGGGCACGTTCCGGTCAAAATGGGGGAACTGGTTCATGGGCAGGTGGTACAGCGCCGCGATCTCACGGGCAATGCCGTAGTGGCCCCACAGGTCGGGGCGGTTGGTCATGGACTTGTTGTCGATCTCCAGAATGACATCGTTCAGGTCCAGCGCGTCGGCCAGAGGCGTACCAACAGGCGCGTCGAAGTCGCTCAGATCCAGAATGACAGCTTCTTCCTTGGTGGGGAACAGATCAGAAAGGCCGATCTCACTGGCGGCGCAGATCATGCCGTAGCTCTCCACACCGCGCAGCTTGCTCTTTTTGATCTCCACAGGCTCGCCCTCGCCGTGCCAGCGGCATACCGCACCGGGCAGGGCCACAGCCACCTTCATACCGTCGCGCAGGTTCACACCGCCGCAGACGATCTCTTTGATCTCGCCGCCGATATCGGTCTTGCAGACCCTCAGCTTGTCGGCGTTGGGATGCTGGCAGACCTCTTTGATCTGACCCAACACCATATTGTCGAACTGTTTGGCAAGTTCGATGGTATCCTCCACCTCCACGGTGGACATAGTCAGGTCATAGGCCAACTGTTTCAGATCCAGATCCTGGGGCAGTTCCACATAATCCTTGATCCAGTTCAGTGATACTTTCATATTGTGTGCCCTCCCTTATCAATGGAATTGCTCAAGGAACCGCAGGTCGGCGCTGTGGAACAGACGCACGTCGTCCACGCCGTAACGCATCATGACCAGACGGTCCAGACCGATGTTGACATAGAAGCCGGTATACTCGTCGGGATCGAGACCGGCAGCCTTCAATACGTTGGGGTGAGGCGTGCCGCCGGGCATGACCTCGATCCAGCCCACATGCTTGCACACGCTGCAGCCCTTGCCGCCGCAGACCAGGCAGCCCATATCGATCTCAAAGCCGGGCTCCACGAAGGGGAAGAAGCCGGCCCGCATCCGCACCGGAACGTCCCGTCCGAACACCTTGGACAGAATGCTCTTGATCATCACCTTGCCGGAAGCAAAGGTGAAATCCTTGTCCACGATCAGCGCTTCATACTGGAAGAAGGCGCGCTCATGGCGGGCGTCGGTGGTCTCGTTGCGGTACACCTTGCCCGGATACACGAAGCGATAGGGTGCCTTGTGGGTCTGAAGATAACGGACGGAACCGCCGGTCAGGTGGGGCCGCAGGCACAGCTTGTCCCAGCACTCGCCGTTATCGTGGCCTTCCAGCCAATAGGTGTCCATGCTTTCACGGGCGGGATGGTTGGGAGGGAAGTTCAGGTTATCGAAGCCGTACAGCTCGCTGGTGATATCATCCTCCTCAAAGATCTCAAAGCCCATGGAACGGAATGCGTCGTTCAGATCGTAGCACATCTGGGTGATGGGGTGCAGCCCGCCGCCCAGCGGCTTGATGCCCGGCACGGAGATATCGAAATCGGGATCCACCTCCGAGGCCTTCATCTTCAGCTCGCTGCGCCGCTGATCCAGCAGCTCCGTCAGCTGAGCCTTGACCTGATTGACGGCCTTGCCCATCTCGGGACGCAGGGAAACGTCCAGCTTGGGCAGCTCCTTCAGCAGCTCGGTCAGCGTACCCTGCTTGCCCAGCAGCAGCGACTTGACCTCCTGCAGCTCCGGCTCGGTGCGGACGGCCTCGATCTTGGCCTTGCCCTCTGCCAGAAGCGCGTTGAGTTTCTCTTTCATGTAAGATCCTCCTTTTGTCGGATAGTTTGACGGTATCGGGGATGATCGGACGCATAAAAAAACGCCCCTCATCCCATGTAAAAGGGACGAAAGGCAAAACTTCCGTGGTACCACCCAGCTTCGCAGACCGCAGTCCGCGCACTCGTTTCCCGTTAACGGAGGATGACCCGTCCGCGCATTTCCTCGCGGCAGCTCCGGAGCGAACACCACATCACGGCTCGGGACGGCTTTCAGCCGGTGACCATCCCTCTCTTGGAGCCGTATCCCGTGCGGAACTTCTCCCTCATGGCTTTTCTGTCAGATTACCTACTACTTATAACACAAACAGTTGGGAAAGGCAATAGGGAATTTATAAAAATTTTTCCTTAAAATATAATGTTTCTCTTGACAAAAGTGGTATAATAGGACAAATCTTGGGAAAAACCGATCCAGCCGATATTTCCGGGAAAGGAGCGCGCCGCCATGGAGATCACCCGCGATTATGTAAAAAGCGTCCTGCCTCTGCGGGATCCGGAGGGCCACAAGGGCGCCTTCGGCAAGGTGTACTGTCTGTGCGGCGCGGTAGGCTATACCGGCGCGCCGGTGCTGGCAGCCAAGGCCGCCGTCCGCAGCGGCAGCGGCCTTGTGTATCTGGGGGTGCCCCGGGATATCTGGCCCATCGCGGCGGTAAAGTGCGACAGCGCCATGCCCTTTCCGCTGCCCGCATCGGAGGGACGGCTGGCGCTGGCGGCGGAGGAGCGTATCCGCACTCAGATGGATCCCTGCGACGCGGTGCTGGTGGGCTGCGGCCTCGGCCGCGGGGCGGAGACCGACGCGCTGACCCGGCGGCTGCTGGATGTGGAAAAGCCGCTGGTGCTGGACGCCGACGGCATAAACGCGCTGTCCGGGCATATAGATCTATTGGAGTGCCGGCGTGATCTTGTCACGGTGATGACGCCGCATGAGGGGGAATTTGCCCGGGTGGGCGGCGACGTGAGCGCCGGCCGGGAAACGGCGGCAGCGGCCTTTGCCTGCCGCCGTGGCGTGTACCTGATCCTGAAGGGCCGCCGCACGGTGGTGGCTGCGCCGGACGGCCGCACGGCGGTGAATCCCACCGGCAACAGCGGTATGGCCAAAGGCGGCAGCGGCGATATCCTCTCCGGCGTGGTGCTGAGCCTGCTGGGGCAGGGGATGGAACCTTTCGCCGCCTGCTGCGCCGCCGTGTACTGCCACGGCCTTGCCGGCGATCTGGCCGCCGCGGCGCTGGGTGAGCGGGGCATGGCGCCCACCGATCTGCTGGCCCGACTGCCCCATGCCTTTCAAGAGATAGAACGGGGATAAGGGAAAGCCTTCCGAAACCATATTCGGAGGGGATACGATGAAACGCATGATCGCTCTGCTGCTGGGTCTGCTGCTTCTGTGCGGCGGCTGCGGCGGAAAAAGCGGCACTGCGGCTGATATTCAGGAGCAGTACGGCCGCATTGCCACCGCCAGTATGGAGGCGGAGGTCACATTCCACATGGCGCAGGAGAACCGCAGCTTCACCCTGCAATGCGATTTTACACCGGAGCAGTCCACCGTCACCGTGACCGCGCCGGAGAGCGTCAGGGGCGTGACCGCCACCGTGGCGGAGGACGGACTGTCCATCGCCTATGACGGCGCGGTGCTCTCGGCGGGGGAGGCAGGGAACTTTGGACCGGTCAACAGCCTGCCCTGCCTGCTGCGTGCCATCGGCAGCGGCTATCTGATGGAGGAGGGCCGGGAAAAGCTGGAGGACACGGACTGCTATCGGCTGACGCTGGATACCGCCGCCGGCGATACGTCCCTTACCTGCACCGCCTGGGTAGACGCGGAAACGCTGCTGCCCCGCTACGCGGAATTTTCCTCCGACGGCGCGGTGGTGGTATCGGTAAAGCTGCTGGCCTTTTCCTGCACGCTGAACGAACCTGCAAACTGACCTTTCAGGGAGGAGTATCTTATGGAATCTACACTGAGAAGAACATGGGCCGAGATCGACCTTGACGCGCTGGCCCACAACTATACCGCATTGCGCGCCCACGTTGGCCCCAACGTGAAGTTTCTGGGGGTGGTGAAGGCTGACGGCTACGGCCACGGGGCCGTTCAGGTCTCCCGCGTGCTGGAAACGCTGGGGGCGGACTATCTGGCGGTGTCCAGCATCGACGAGGCCATGGAGCTGCGCCATAACGGCATCGCCATGCCCATCCTGATCCTGGGCCACACGCCCCGCGAGCAGGTGAAAAACCTCATCGACCTGCATATTACGCAGGCGGTGTCCTGCGCCGCCAAGGCGGAGGAATACAGCGCCGAGGCGGTGCGGTGCGGCGGCACGCTGAAGGTGCATATCAAGGTGGATACCGGTATGTCCCGTCTGGGCTACCTGTGCGCCGGCGATATGTTCGACACCGGCGTGGAGGGCATCTGTCAGGCCTGTACCGCGCCGGGGCTGGAGGCGGAGGGCATCTTTACCCACTTTGCCGTGGCCGACGAGCCGGACGCCGATAGCCGCGCCTATACCATGGCCCAGTTCGACCTGTTCCGTCGGGTCACCGCCGCCGTGGAGCAGCGGCTGGGCAAGCCCTTTGCCATCCGCCATTGCGCCAACTCCGGCGCGGTGGCTGCCTATCCGGAGACGTATCTGGACATGGTGCGGCCCGGTATCCTGCTGTACGGCTGCACCCCGGCGGCCAGGGAGCTGGGCCTTGTGCCGGTGATGACCCTCAAGACCACCATCAGCACCATCAAGACCTACGCACCCGGCGTAGACGTCAGCTACGGACGGCTGTTCACCACGCCCCGGATTACCCGTATGGGTGTGGTGCCCTACGGCTACGCCGACGGCTTTTTCCGCTCGCTGTCCGACCGCTGCGCCATGATGACGGACTACGGCCCGGCGCCGCAGCGGGGCAGGATCTGTATGGATATGTCCATGATCGACCTGACGGAGCTGCCGCAGGTGCAGGTGGGGGACGAGGTGGAGGTGTTCGGCCGCCGTGCCGGCGTGGACGATCTGGCGGCGCTGGCAGGCACCATCCCCTATGAACTGACCTGCGCCGTCAGCAAACGGGTTCCCAGAGTGTATCTGCAAAACGGCAAAGTCGTG
Source organism: uncultured Clostridia bacterium (assembly GCA_945915065.1). Lineage (GTDB taxonomy): Bacteria > Bacillota > Clostridia > Oscillospirales > Oscillospiraceae > Vescimonas. The sequence continues at coordinate 30,502 of CAMEER010000011.1, forward strand.
GAAAGAGAACTGCTGCTGCGGATGTGACACGAAAAACGCTTACCATCATACTGTGGACACAAAATATCCTCCGACCGGCACGATCGGAGGATATTTTCATACCAACCGGGAATGAGACAGCCCAAAGCTGACGGCGATGGCGGCGTCCACCTTCTCCATGACGTCGCTGTCCACCTGTCCCATCCGCTGGCGCAGCCGCTGTTTATCCAGCGTGCGCACCTGCTCCAGCAGCACCACCGATTCCTTGGGCAGACCGTAGCGCATGGCCTGCAATTCGATATGTGTGGGCAGCTTGGCCTTGCCCATCTGTGAGGTGATGGCCGCCGCGATGACCGTGGGGCTGTGGCGGTTTCCGGTATCATTTTGTACGATGAGTACGGGCCTTACGCCGCCCTGCTCGCTGCCCACCACCGGGCTGAGGTCGGCGTAATAGATCTCTCCTCGCTTGACAGTTGTATCCACAAAGTTCACACTCCGCATCGTTTCGTGGCCGTCCTCACAGACTGGCGGCCGCAGGAAGTACCCAAATGTATCAGGCCACTTCCAGTGTCCCCTGTCTGCCGCCGGATTATACACCGGACCTGGCGGCCTTTCGCTTCCGCCCTGACGTATTCTATGCCCGTCCCGGCCTGTGGGTGCCGCCGGAGGGGCGCCGCGGCGGAAAAATACAAAAAAGGACTACCATATCTTGTGCTTATATGGTATAATACCTAATATTGTTGTGTGCAAAATATCCGGCGAAGCATTTTGCCGGGAAAATTAGGAGGGTCAGAGAGATGAAATGCCCCTATTGCGGATACAAAGAGAGCAAGGTAGTGGATTCCCGCCCCGCTGACGAAGGCAGCAGCATCCGCCGCCGCCGCGAGTGTCTCCAATGCGAAAAGCGCTTTACCACCTATGAAACGGTGGAGAGCCTGCCCATGGTGGTCATCAAGAAGGATGGCAGCCGCCAGAGCTTTGACCGCAGCAAGATCCTGCGGGGGATCCAGCGCTCCTGTGAAAAGCGTCCCGTTCCGGTGGCGGATATGGAGCGCATGGCCAGCGAGATCGAGCAGGAGCTGCAAAATTCTCTGGAGCGGGAAACCAGCACCGAGGTCATCGGCGAGAAGGTCATGGAAAAGCTGAAATCCGCCGACGAGGTGGCCTATGTCCGTTTTGCCTCTGTCTATCGCCAGTTCAAGGACATCAACACCTTTATGTCCGAGCTGAACAAGCTGTTGAACGAGAAGTGAGAAAAGAACTTTGGCAGAAACGCCGTCAGGCGCTTCTGCCAAAGAACCGTGGCCTGAGACAGGGCCTGCTGCCGGGAAAACGCTACAATACGTTTTTGATGCTCAGCTGCTCCATCTCGGCCAGATGGTCCCATTGCAGCGAAAGCTGCAGGGCCGCGTCGAACAGGGAGTCTATATCCTGGATGTCCACAAACAGAACGCACTGCTGCAGCAGCGTGTCGGCCGTATTGATCTCCTCGTGCTGCAGCGTCATGTGGAGATAGGACTGCTTGGCCTGCCAGTCATTGTCCAGCGCGGCCACTGTCTGTTGGGCCGTGTCCCAGTCGCCGCTGCCGGCGGCGTCCGTAACGGCGTTCAGGCGCGCCGTCCACTCGTCGCACCGCCGCGTGAGATAGGCGCTGTTGACAAGACTTACGGCCATCAGCAGCACCATTACCAGAATGGCGATACGAAATGCTTTCATTTTGCCGCCTCCTTTTTCACCAGCACCACGTTGCCGCCCCGGTCTACCGTCATCAGAAACACGTCCTGTATCCGGCGGGCCTTATGGGCTTTCAGCTGCTTTTGCAGCCACTTGTCGTCTAGGCCTATCTTCTCCAGATTTTTCGCCATCAGCCGCCCGTTGTCGATGATGATGACCGGTAAAAACACATCGTCGTCCACCTTCAGTCCCATCTGGCGGGGTGTGGCGGGCTGTACGTCGGCGCGCAGCAGCACGCTCAGCTGGCCGCTGGTCTCCAGCACGGCGTATTTCACGCTGTCCAGTGACGATACGCCCTGCACCCGCAGCTCCTCCAGCACCTCGTCCAGTGTGAGGCGGCTGCGGCTCATGGCGGCCTGCTGCAAGGTGCCGTCCCGGATGATGATGGTAGGCTCGCCGCAGATCAGCGAGCGAAAGCGGATGCTCAGCAGACTGATGCCGCTGAACAGGGTGCTGATGGTCAGCAGCGTGGCGATGGGGATAACGCCCTGCAAAAGCGGCAGGCCGAAGTCCTGCATGGGCACCGACGCCAGATCGCTCAGCAGCATCATCAGGACGAATTCGATGGGTTCCAGCTGCCCGATCTGCCGCTTGCCGGTAAGACGCAGGCCAATGATCAGCAGCACGTAGAGCAGCACCGTGCGGAAAAACGCGGTGATCAAAATGGATCAACTCCTTTGCGGTTATTAAGTAGGAGTATGGTCGGTTTTCATGAAAATTATTGCTGACAAAGAAAAACCGGGCACGTTTGTGGCCGATTTTATATATCATGGTAAGAGGGAGGAGCGCTCCTCCCAGCGCAGAGAGAAAGGAGATCATCGGACAGAGGTTCCGACAGAAGCGCCAGCGCCTGCCTGCGGGCAGGACGACGAGGAGGAGAGAGTATCGAAGATTCGGCGGGTGCTCTCCCGTACCGCCTCCGGGTGCGTCAGGCAGTTGACAAATATGCGGGCGACCGCAAAACAAAGAGGCTGCCGCCGGAGAAGAAGAGACAGATACTGCGCGTTTGTCCTTTTGATCATCTCATTATCAGGAGGAACAACATTATGTGTGGAATCGTAGGATATGTGGGTACCCAGCAGGCGGCGCCGCTGCTGCTGGAGGGACTGCGCCGGCTGGAATACCGGGGCTATGACTCCTCCGGTGTGGCCGTGTGCGGACCGGAGGGCTTGCAGGTACGCAAGGCCAGGGGACGCCTGCAGGCGCTGGCCGATCTGACGGAGGAGGGCAGGACTCTGCCCGGCACCACCGGTATCGGCCACACCCGCTGGGCCACCCACGGAGAACCCAACGACGTCAACGCCCATCCGCAGGTGAGCCGGAGCGGGAAATTCGCCGTGGTCCACAACGGCATCATTGAAAACTACGCGGTTCTGAAAAAGCAACTGACGGAAAAGGGCTACACCTTCCGCTCCGACACGGATACGGAGGTGGTGGCCCAGCTGCTGGACTGGTATTACCGTGACAGCAAAGACGTGTTCGAGGCCGTCACCAGTATGCTCTCGGCGGTGGAGGGGGCCTATGCCCTCGGCATCCTGTGCGCCGACGCGCCGGACCGGATCATCGCCGCCCGGAAGGACGCGCCGCTGCTGTTGGGCTATGGACAGGGGGAGAACTTCATCGCCTCCGACGTGACAGCCCTGCTGCGTCATACCCGTGACATCGTGTATATGGACGACGGCGAGCTGGCCGTCATCACAGCCGGCGGCATCCGTATGTATGACGAGCGCCGCCGCCCGGTGGAGAAGGAGCATCACCATATCGACTGGGACGTGGACGCGGCGGAAAAGGGCGGCTACGACCACTTTATGCTCAAGGAGATCTATGAGCAGCCCACCGCTATCGCCAAGGCCGTCACCGGCCGGATACAGGAGGACCGGGTGGTGCTCAGCGACCTGACCATGACGGACCGCCAGATCCGCGAAATCGGACGTATCTGCATCGTAGCCTGCGGCTCCAGCTACCATGTGGGCATGGTGGGCAAGTATAATCTGGAGCGGCTGCTGCGCCGTCCGGTGGAGGTGTGCCTTGCCTCCGAGTTCCGGTACAGCGATCCCATTGTAGGAGCGGGCGATCTGGTCATCGTCATCAGCCAGTCCGGCGAGACGCTGGATACCATGGCGGCGCTGCGGGAGGCCAAAAAGCGGGGCGCCCGCATCCTGTCCATCGTCAACGTGGTGGGCTCCTCCATCGCCAGAGAGTCCGACGATGTGCTCTATACGTGGGCCGGTCCGGAGATCGCCGTGGCCACCACCAAGGCGTACAGCACCCAGATGGTGGTGCTGAACCTGCTGGGACTCTACTTCGGCGATATCATGGGCACGGTGGACTATGAGACGTATACCGCCATGGTCCGCGGTATCCAGGCGCTGCCCGGCCAGATGGAGTCGATTCTGGCGGATACGGCGGAGATCCAACAGGCGGCGAAGCGGCTGGCCGGTCATGAGCAGGTGTTCTTCATCGGCCGCAATCTGGACTACGCCCTGTCGCTGGAGGGCAGCCTGAAGCTGAAGGAGATCTCGTATATCCACTCCGAGGCTTACGCCTCCGGTGAGCTGAAGCACGGCACCATCTCTCTCATCGAGGAGGGCACGCCGGTGATCGCCGCCGCCACCTACATGCCGCTGTTTGACAAGGCCATGAGCAACGTGGTGGAGGTGCAGGCACGGGGCGCCAACGTGCTGGCGCTGACCACCGAGACCGGCGCGGCCCGGATGCACAGCCGTGTGGATACGGTGCTGTCTGTTCCGGAAACGGAGGCCATGCTGCTGCCGCAGCTGGGCGTGGTACCGCTGCAGCTGCTGGCGTACTACATTGCGCGGGAGCGTGGCTGTGACATTGACAAGCCGCGCAATCTGGCGAAGTCTGTCACGGTGGAGTAAATTGCTGCGTTTCCGGAAAGAGCCGCCTGCGGGCGGCTCTTTTTCGGGGTTCGCGCCTGCAAGGGGGGAACCCCGAAATAAGGGCTTTCTTTTTCTGCCGCCATGCATTATAATACCATGTTAACTGACAATACTCCGAAGGAGCGCAAATATGAAAGAACAGCTTTTGCAGCGGCTGCACAGCGTGCGCACCATGTCCATCGTGGGCATGTGCAAAAACGCCGGCAAGACCACCATGCTCAACTGGCTGCTGGAGCAGGGCCGGTTACAGGGGACGCTGGGCCTGACCTCCATCGGCCGCGACGGCGAATCCACCGACGTTGTCACCGGCACGGAAAAGCCCGGTATCTTTGTCCGGGAGGGCACCCTCATCGCCACGGCGCAGGATATGCTGCGTCTGGGCGATATTACCAGGGAAATCCTCATGACCACCGGCATCCCCACGCCCCTGGGCGAGGTGGTCATCGTCCGGGCCCGCAGCGCCGGTTACGTCCAGCTGGCCGGCCCCTCCATCACCACACAGCTGAAAACCGTGTCCCATGCGTTTTTTGATCTGGGCGCGGATATCTCCATCATTGACGGCGCGCTGGGCCGCAAGAGCCTCGGCGCCCGGGCTGTGGCGGAGGGCGTGATCCTGTGCACCGGCGCCAGCTACGACATGAACATGGACAAGGTGGTGGCCGACACCGCCCATATCTATCACCTGATGAATCTGCCCAAGGCGGAGACGCTGCCGCCGGAGGCGGCGGAAGGGCTGGAGAAGTGCTGGCGTGAGCACGGCGCGGCGTTGGTGACCGGCGCGCTGACCGACAGCATGGTGCTGCCGCTGCTGCGCAGCGGCGTACTGCGCAATGGCCGTCTGGTGGTGAAGGACCCCAGCAAGGTGCTGCTGAAGCCCGATACGCTGGATAAGCTGGCCACCCGCAGCGTCACGCTGGAAACGGAGGAGGCCGCCCGTACCCTGTGCGTCACCGTCAATCCGGTTTCCGCCTATGGCTGGCGTTTTGACAAGGATGCCTTTATGGCCGCCATGACCGCCGCCGTGGACGCCCCTGTCATCAACGTGAAGGAGGAATTACAATGATCACCGTGTCATTTGATGAAAAGGTCAAGATCGGCCTGCAATACGCGCTGGAAACGCTCCACGGCTGCTCTCCCTTCGGCCTGGAGCGCATCCGCCGCCTGCGGTTCTATACCCCGGACGAGCGTGCCGCGCTGGAAACAGAGCTGTATAACGTAGAGGCGCTGACCCGGCATGCCGATGAGCTGAAGGACACCTATACCCGCCTGATGACCGTCCTGTGCCAGATCAAGGATATCCGCAACTCCCTGCGCCGCTGCCAGAACGGCGAGGTGCCCGACCATGTGGAGCTGTTTGAGATCAAGGGCTATCTTCAGCGGCTGGACAGCCTCCTGCCCCTGCTGGATACCATCAACGAGACCGCCCATCTCAAAGACGTGTCCCTTCATTCGCCCGCCGCGGCGCTGGCCATTCTGGACCCCAACGGCACCGGCAGCCGGGGCTTCTATATCCCCGACAGCGCCACGGCAAGGCTCAAGGAGATCCGCGCCGCGAAAAAGGACATTGAGGAGCGGCTGTTCCACGCCCGGACCGATGCGGAGAAGGACGATCTGCGCCTGCAGCGCACCCGCATTTGCGCCGAGGAGGAGAGCGAGGAGATGAAGGTGCGCCGCGCCATGGGTGCGCAGCTGGCTCCCATGGTGGACGATCTGCTGGCCGACGCGGAGACCATCGGCCGGCTGGACTTCATGGTGCAGAAGGCGCTGTTTGCCGTCCGTTACGGCGGCGTACTGCCCCAGATCACCGACGGAGCGCTGGTGCTGGAGGATATGGTGAACCCGGAGCTGGTGGACCTGCTCGGTGAGCAGGGAAGAGCCTTTGTTCCGGTGTCCATCGCGCTGGATCAGGGCGCCACGGTCATCACCGGCGCCAATATGGGCGGCAAGTCCGTGGCCATGAAAACCGTGGCCCTTAATGCGCTGCTGTTCCAGGCAGGCTTTCTCGTTTGCGCCAGGTCGGCAAAAATGCCCCTGTTCCACAGCGTGAAGATGCTCTTTGACGATCTGCAGTCCATCCAGTCCGGCCTTTCCGGCTTCGGCTCTGAGATCGTGCAGTTCCAGAAGGCGCTTTCCGAGGTGGAGCAGGGTTACTCCCTGTTCCTGCTGGACGAGTTTGCCCGGGGCACCAATCCCGATGAAGGCGCGGTGATCGTGCAGGCCGTTACCAAGTATCTCAACGGTGTCAACGCCATTTCCCTGCTGACCACCCACTATGATCAGGTGGCGCCCTGTGCCCGGGAGCACTATCAGATCATCGGCCTGCGGGACGTGGACCCCGAGCAGATCCGCCGGGAGCTGGCCGTTACCCACGAGGATGGCGTCGCGGTCATCGCCCGCCATATGAACTACGGCCTGTATCGGGTGGTCGGAAAGTCCGACTGCCCCCGTGACGCGCTGAATATCTGCCGGATGCTGTCGCTGAAGCCGGAGATTTTGCGGCTGATCGAAGAAAACTACTGAGTGGTGCTGGCATAAATTTCGCCCCGGTTTCACGGGGCGAAATTTATGCCGCTGATAATTGGAAAGTTGCACAAAATATTAGTTTGTTATTTGTATCACAAATCCCCTTGACAACCCTCCCGATCCCTGTCATAATAGACACTGGTAATATTCCGAATATCAGTCAATAGAGGTGCGGAAGACAGGGTACGGTCCGGCAGCGGCGTGGGTAGCCTGGATGGTCGGACAAGAAGGGGTCTTTCGCCGAAAGGAAGCGGTCAGCCCATTCTGTTTCCTTGGCAGCGCCGCGTAAACGGTGCTGTTGTCATGTTGATTTTGTCGACATGGAGCGCTATTGGTCAAATGCTTGACCGACAGCGCTCTTTTTGTTTTGGGCATGCGGTCAGGGATATGTCCGTTGTCCGGGCGGCTGCTGCTGTTCCGGCCGGAGCATCTTTGACCGCAGTTTTTTTGCTTTTCCCAATGAGAAAAAGAGAGTTCCCGGCCAGCTGAATGAGGAATACAAAACAAGAAAGAATCATTTTGAAGGAGGAAACATCTATGGAAAAGATCACTTCTATGCTTCGTCTGCGTATGAGTGCAAAGGACGCCCACTACGGCGGCAACCTGGTGGACGGTGCCCACATGGTGCACCTGTTCGGTGACGTGGCAACTGAGCTGCTGATCGCCTGCGACGGCGACGAGGGACTGTTCTGCGCTTACGACAACGTGGAGTTCCTGGCGCCCGTGTACGCCGGCGACTACATCGAGGCTTACGGCGAGATCGAGAAGATCGGCAACACCTCCCGCACCATGAAGTTCGAGGCCC
>CAMEER010000012.1 GCA_945915065.1 uncultured Clostridia bacterium
CTTTCGCAGCCGCTTCCCAGCAGAAGACCGAGGCTGCTCAGGCTGCCGGCAAGTTTGACGATGAGATCGTGGCCGTGCCCATCAAGGTCAAGAAGGACATCGTGGAGTTCAAGAAGGACGAGTATCCCAAGGCCGGCGTGACCAAGGAGGGTATTGCCAAGCTGAAGGGTGCTTTCCCGGTCGGTCCTGAGTCTCCCAATCCCCAGGTGGTACATACCTTTGAGGTCACCGGCGCTCAGGAGACCGCTGACAAGGGCCAGCAGCGTGTGACCGCCGCCAACGCTTCCGGCATCAACGACGGCGCTGCCGCCATCGTGCTGGCTTCCGGCGAGGCTGTTGCCAAGTACGGTCTGAAGCCCATGGCCAAGCTGATCGGCTGGGGCCAGGGCGGCGTGGATCCCAAGATCATGGGTGTCGGTCCCGTCCCCGCTTCCCGTCAGGCTATGGCAAAGGCCGGCGTCACCATCGACGATATCGACCTGATCGAGGCCAACGAGGCATTCGCCGCCCAGTCCATCGCTGTGGCCCGCGAGCTGCACTTCGATATCAATAAGGTCAATGTCAACGGCGGCGCTATCTCCCTGGGTCACCCCGTGGGCGCTTCCGGCGCGCGTATCATTGTCACCCTGCTGCACGAGATGCAGAAGCGGCCTGACGCCAAGAAGGGTCTGGCTACCCTGTGCATCGGCGGCGGTATGGGCGTTGCCACTATCTTTGAGAAGTGCTGAGTACGCAGCTGCGTATGAACCGAAAATAAAGAGAAGGCCGCAAGGCCTTCTCTTTATTTTTGCGTTTTTCAAAAAAGGGGTTGACGCAACCTGGGAAATGTGGTATTCTAATCATTGCCAATCTCCGCCGGTGTGGTGGAATGGTAGACACAGGAGACTTAAAATCTCCCGGTAGTAATACCGTACCGGTTCGAGTCCGGTCACCGGCACCAATTCCGGTACAAAGCAATATCGCGGGATAGAGCAGTTGGTAGCTCGTCGGGCTCATAACCCGGAGGTCGGGGGTTCAAGTCCCTCTCCCGCAACCAACAAAACAGCCGTTTTCATTGCGAAAGCGGCTGTTTTTCTAACTTTTTTGGCAAATTCAAAAAGTGGCAAAAGAAAATAATTCAACTTTAATTCAACTCGTCCTCAAAATTCAAGCCTTTTTCAAAAATACGTCTGCGAGAATGTCGGCGTTCTTCTGGTCGGCGGCTTCCATTACATGAGCATAGATGTTCGCCGTTGTGCTGACCTGTGCGTGGCCTAATCGCTTGGAGATTGACACACTATCCATACCGTTAAAATAAAGTGTTGATGCCATTGTATGCCGGAATGCGTGTGGATTGATGTGCGGAAGATTGTATTTCTTGCTGAATTTCGCCAACCAGTCTGTCACGCTGTCCGGGTGCATGGGCTGTCCGTTATCCTGCGAGAATACGAAGCCTTGATAGTTGTAGTATTCACCAAGGCGCAGCCGTTCGGAGTTTTGCCACATTTGATATTGACGCAGTAGCCGCATTGTTTCCGCAGGAACGGAAATATAACGGTTTGACTGTTCTGTTTTGGGCGTATCCTCATAGATGCCGCGATCGGGCGAATAGAGAATATTATTGCAGATATGAAGTCTATTCGCTTCAAAATCAACGGCAGACCATTTCAAGCCTAATATTTCACCACGCCGTGCGCCGGTCATGATAAGCAGTTCTGTAATTGTCCGCCACTTGATTATATTTTTCTTGCTTCCCGGCTTGTCCTCCTCCGCTTGTTCCACTTCTATCTGCTCTTTCTCCAATGCTTCACGGATAGCAGCGACTTCTTCCGGCTGGAAATAGTTGACCTCTTTCTTGCTGACTTTTGGCAAGGTCGCACGGCTTGCAGGGTTGAACGGGATTAGCTGCTCTTTACACGCTTGGTCAAGAATTGTGGAAATCAGCCTGTGATGCTCTACAATCGTTTTTGCAGACAAGCCGCCGCCTGTGCGCTTATTCTGTCCCGGCTTGGCAAGGGATAAATAAAGGCTGTTCAGTTGGTCGGTACGCAGTTCGCGCAGCTTGGTATGTCCGATGGCGGGATAAATGCGGGTGGATAGTTCCTTGTAACGGACAATCGTTGAATGCTTCACACCGTTCTGCTCTTTCAGGTCAATAACATAGTTGGCGTATTCCTCAAATTTCAAACGGCTGTCAGAGGTCATACCCTCTTTACATTCCTTTTCAAAAGTCGCGGCGAAAGCCTCGGCTTTTTTTCTTGCGCTTTTTTCCGTCCATGTGGGCGAAACCTCAAATGTTGCCGTCCACGGTTTAAGCTGTTTACCGTCCGCACCACGTCCACGGTGAACGCGGATAGAATACGAAACCAGCTTGCCGGACTTGTCCCGGCGTTCTTGCAAGTTAGCCATTGTCAGAAGCCCCCTTTCGCTTGAATAAGTGCTTTAACTGTAATTCAACGAAGTCACACACTTCATTTTCAAAGGCATTCATTTCTTCGAGGGAAAGTTGAATTGAAACATGATTATGAGAGATTGTATAACCATCTCGCACTGCTTTTAGTACGTCCTCAACGGCAATTTTACCGTGTGCAGAAACAGGTGGCGAACATAATTTGATTTGATAATCGTTCAGCTGAGCAAAGGCAGATAGGCCACTCAATAATAAGTCTCCTTCGTGCTGGGCTTGGGAGATGATAGAACGACACTTTTCTGCATTATTCTTAAAATCAGAAAAACCTAAAAGCCATTCAATGCTGTACTGCGGAAATCTATCGACAATAATCTCCGCCGTTGTTTGTGTGACATTTGCCTTTCCTTGAACCATTGCGGATATAGATTGCTGTGATATTCCAGTTTCCACTGCAAGTTGATTTTGCTTGATTCCCGTTTCGCTAATAATCTGTTTCAACCTTTCGCAGCGTTTAGCGTTAATTTCTTTCTTCGGCCTTGACATTTTGCACCTCCAATTAAACAATTAAAACTTTAAAAACTGTTTGTAACTTTCATGTTTATACTGTATCATGTAATCAGACGAAAGTCAACCAGTTTTGTAAAAATTTTATGATTGAGGTGAAGCAAATGCCAGAATTCAAAACGATTCGACAAACAGCAGCGACAGGGCTTCTTTCAGAGCACCGTATTCGTATTTTGGTGGCTGAGGGAAAATGCCCTGGCATTAAGACCGGCAACCGCTTTCTTGTGAATGTTGCCGCTCTTGCCGAACAGCTTGACCGCGAGAGCCGCGCAACAACACGGGAGGTGTACGCAGAATGAACAAAAAACGAAAAACCCGCTCCACGGCGGCAACCGTGAAACGGGCAGAAGAAACGGCGGCTTTTGGCGGGGCAGCGGCTTCTTTCTGTGAACATTCTACCACGCGGAAGCGGGCGCGTCAAGTCTGCGATTATTTGCTGACCGGCGCAGAAAACGCGCTTGATGCAAAGACGCTGGCAAGACTTCTTGAATGTGACCGGCGATCTGTAACACAGCGCATTGAACATGAACGGCGGGCGGGCGCACCGATTTGTGCAGCCGTGGACGGTGAAAGCCGCGGTTATTTCCTTGCTGCTGATGCTGATGAATTGGCGCGTTATGTCCGCGCCCTTGATCGGAGGATTTCCGAAGTGAAGAAAACCCGCGATGCTTGCGAATTGGCCTTGCGGGGAATGAAAAAGGCGGTGAACGCCGATGCGAATTGACACACTACCGGCAAGCCTTAAAGATCGCGCCTTGTGGTGTGTCTGGAAGTATGAGCAACGGGACGGAAAGCCGACAAAAGTACCGTATAACCCCCGTACAGGCGGCAGGGCACAAAGCAATAACCCCGCCACGTTCTCAGACTTTAAGACCGCTGTTGCCGCCTTTGGGCGTTATCAGTATGACGGCATGGGTATATGTGTATTCCCGCCCTTTGCCGCTATTGACATTGACCATTGTGTAACAGATGGCGAACTGTCTCCAATGGCGGCTGATATTGTGGCACACTCAAAGAGCTATACCGAGTACAGCCCAAGCGGAAAAGGTGTCCGCATAATTCTAACTGTCCCCGATGGTTTCAAGTATGACAAAGCCCGATACTACATAAACAATCAGAAAAAGGGGCTTGAAGTCTATGTTTCCGGCAGTACACAGAAGTTTGTCACAATCACCGGGAATAAGATCAGCGGCGATACCATACAGGACGGAGAAAGCCCGCTGCGCTATGTGTGTGATAAGTACATGGAGCGGGCAGCACAGAAGCCCAAAACAAAGCCCCAGCGAAAGCCCGCCACCTATAGGGCCACAATGACCGGGGACTATTGGCTTGATATGGGCATGAAGAAAGACCCTTGCTTGTCTGACTATTGGAACGGTAAATTTCCGATGGAGAACGAAAGCGAAAAGGACGCTGCTTTAATGTCCCGGCTTTTGTACTGGTGCAATGCCGATGTATCAATGGCTATTGACCTATTCAAGCAATCCCCTTTTGCAATGGGCAAGGACGAAGAACACCGGAGCAAGCTGGAAAGGGATGACTATTTGACACTCACAGCAAACAGCGTTATGCCACAGACAACGGCGCAGGAAGATAATGAAGCATATCAGCGGCGTTATATCCGATATGACACACGCCCCGCCACCAATGACCTACAGGAGCGGCTTGCACAGATGCAGCCTATTACAGCTTATTCATGGGATGATAAAGGCATGGGCGAACTCTTTGCGGATGTGTACCGCGATTATTGCCGATTCAATGCAACCGCGAAAGAATGGTTTGTTTTTGATGGGAAAGTGTGGAAAGCAGACACAGGCGCAATGCTTGTTTCACAGCGTGCAAAAGAGCTTGCTAATGCCTTGCTTGTTTACTGTACCACAATCGAGGACGAGCGGCAGAAAGCGGACTATCTCAAGAAAGTATCAAACTATGGACAGTTACGCTATCGGGAAACGATGATCAAGGATGCACGAGACAAGTATTTCATAACGCAAAATGACCTTGATAAAAACCTTGATTTATTCAACTGTCAAAATGGTACTTATAATCTGAGGACGGGCGAATTTAAGCCCCATAGACCGCAGGACTTGCTTTCTAAGGTTTCCAATGTGATATATGACCCGGAAGTCCGCTCCACACGCTTTGAGCAATTCATAGCTGACATTATGCAAGGCGATACGGCAAAAATCAACTATCTGCAAACCATTTTGGGCTACGCGCTGACCGCAGAAACGACCCTTGAAACGTGCTGGATTCTGTACGGCGGGACTACCCGAAACGGAAAAAGTACGCTTGTGGAAACCATTTCTTACATGATGGGCAATAGTGGCGGCTATGGGCTTGCAATGCAGCCGCAGACCCTGGCACAGAAACAGAACAAGGATACCCGGCAAGCAAGCGGCGATATTGCCCGCCTTGATGGATGCCGTTTTCTCAACGCAAGTGAACCCCCGAAACGGATGCTTTTTGATGTGGCATTACTCAAGACCCTGTTAGGACGGGACAGTATCACAGCCCGCCACCTATTTGAGCGGGAATATGAGTTTATCCCCCATTTTAAGCTATTCATCAACACAAATTTCTTGCCGCTCATTCAAGACGATACAATGTTTTCCTCTGGGCGTATCAATGTAATAACCTTTGACCGGCATTTTTCCCCGCAGGAGCAGGACAGAGGGCTGAAAGACGAACTCAAAACCTCCGAAAATATCAGCGGTATCTTTAACTGGTGTTTGGACGGGCTACGGCGATACCGTGAACAAGGCGCAGAGCCGCCGGAAGTCGTACAAGCTGCTACTGCCGAATATCGAGAGAACAGCGACAAAATCGGAAACTTTATCACGGAATGCTTGATAAAGACAGGACGCAACACCGGCGCGGGCGCAGTATATCAGCGGTTTTCCGAATGGTGCGATGATAACGGATATGGCACAGAAAGCAAGGGCAATTTCTACGATGAACTGCGAAACAAGGGCATTTTCGCCACAAGTGGGACTGTCTACGGGCGAACGGTACGCAATATCGTAAAGGGCTACGAACTCGCAGACAGCACCTACCAGCCGCCAGTGACACACAACTACGCCGACATTGCGGAAATTGACGAAGAAATACCCCTGTAAAAGCCGACTGTGCAAAATGTGCATTTTTTATGTGACCTTTTTCCTATTCAAAATCACAAGGGACTTTACATATAAAATGCACAAAATGCACATTGGCAGAAAACGAAATAAAACGGACTTTGAAAGGAGAAGCTATGATAACAAGAGTAAGTTTACATAATTCAAGCGATTTAAGGGGTGATAACTATGCCTAAAAAGATTTCCGATGAAAAATTGATTGAAACCATGCTGCTTTATGGTGGCGTATCAGGTGCGGCGCAAACGCTTGGGATAACCAGAAACGCCATTTACAAACGCTTGCAGGACGATTCTTTCCGGCAGCAGTATGACCAGATGCAGGGACTTGTATTGTCCACGGCAGCAAGCACAATGGCGGCGGGGCTGTGTGAAGCCGTTGACGCTTTACTTTCCGTTATTCGCGACGAAAAGGCGGCGACAACTGTTAGAGTGAGCGCGGCTGATGCACTTCTCCGGCATTGCAATCGATATGTTGAGACCGCAACCGTTCTCCGTCGCCTTGACGCTTTGGAAGCGGCACAGCGCGACAATGTGTGAGGGTGCGGCGCAATGGCAAACATTAAAACTAGAATCGACAGCCTGTGGGACACATACCGCGCAACCCGTCCGCCGTCTGTTGTGTGTGTTAATAAATCCGGTGAACGAACAAAAATCCGATGGTTTGACGCACTCCGTGCCGCTATTCAGCAGGACGAAAGCATAGAAAAGTTTGAAGATTGCCCCGAATTTAAGGGGTGTAGCAATTTTCCGAATGTGCTACGGGATGCGCTGCGAGAAAGCGAGGACAGAGGATAAATGATTTACGACAAAGTAGACGATCGCGGCAGACGCTACCGCGAATTAGGCAAGGGCTGCATCGAGTTTGAACCAACCGTTTCTATTAACGGTCTTGAGATTCCGCAAAGCGAATTAGCTGCCTATAACGCCAGCAGACGCGCGGCACAGGAACGGAATGTGGCAACCGCTAAAAACGCCGTACATAGCCGCCAGAAGCCCCAGAATTGCCCGTTTTCGTCCGGGTGTGATACAACTTGCACCGGCGAAAAATGTGGCCTGTTCTTTGATGGCAAATGCAGTATTGCAGCCATTGCAGACGCAACCGGCGCGGAGGTAGACACCAACGGCAAACGCTGCCCGCTTTCACCGTCTGCCCATTGTGGCGATTGCGCCTTGTATGCCAGCGGATGCGCCCTTGTGAGAATCGCAGCCGCCTGTAAAAAGTAAAGAAAGGAACTGATAAAATGAGTAAATTTAACACTTTTGCCCGCCGACTGGATGCCCACGCCCGCGAGGTTTTCGCCAAGCGTGAGGAACTGGAAGCCGCCTATAACAAAGCGGAAAGAGCCAGCAAGGAAGCCAGAGCCAGCGGAAACCCCATTGCCATTGCCCGCGCTGATGCCGCCTTGCTGGAAGCCAAGAGCGCACGCGATTCAATGCGCCGCGCCTTGCGTGATGATTCCGGCGCGGAGATTGCCAACATCAGAAAAGAGCTTGCAGCCGAACTGGACGGGGCTTTTGCGGCAGACCCAGCCGACCTTGACACAGCAACGCTTGAGTTGCTAAAATCCGGCATTCTGACCGCCGACGAATACTCCCGCCTGATGGACAGCGCAGCCGAAGCAGGAAACGCTACCATGTGCCGCATGATCGGACAGTATGCCAAAACGCGGAGCGATGAGGAAACCACCAAGCGAAACCCTGACACTGCCCGCGAGTTTGCCCGAATTGCCCATCGTGGACGCATGACCGGTGCAAATGCCTACCTTGCGAATTTTGACACGCTGACAGAAGTTTTCAACAGAGCCGTGAAAAATCCTGCACTTGTCCCGCATTGGGACGAATTGACCGCCGAACTTGTGGAGGGCTTTTGATGGCATACAAACGAATTTATGACTATCCTCCCGAACAGCGCGAGGAAGTCAGAGCCAAACGCGCAGAGCAGGAACGCCGTTACCGTGCCAGGCGCAAGGCACAACGCACGGAGTTTGTCGAACACTTCAAAAAGCTGTTGGAACAAGGCAAATAAACAGAGCCGCCCTGCAATAGTGGGGCGGCTTCTCTGTGCTTATATCTGGAACATTTTGGACTGTTATGAGTTCAACAAAAATTCAACTCCGTTATGAAAAGTTCAACTAATTTATGAAACGATGCAAAACGCATTTTTCAAAAAAAGCAGTAATACCAATACTTTGCGGCACATTATAAAACGATGGAAAACGCACGAATTTGAACTCATAACCCGGAGGTCGGGGGTTCAAGTCCCTCTCCCGCAACCAACAAAGTCCTGAAATCGCAAGATTTCAGGACTTTTCTTTGCAGGCGGCTGACCGCCTGGGACCGGAGCCGCCGCCACCGCAAGTGTATATTCTGCCGCGGAGTCTCCCAAAATAATACTTCCCTCTATGGCCGCTTTATGCTACAATGCAAAAGGGAACGAGGTGCGATCAACCCCGACTCCATTGTATAACCGCTGACAGCTTGCCGGCCTTACGGCAGACGCCGGCGGATGCGGCAATGGAGCAAGTGGGGCTTGCCGTGACCGCATCTCCGGTGAAAGTCTGGCCGGAGCCGCCGCGAACCGGGGCGGATCACGGCGGCTTTTCTCATACTTGTGATAAAGGACGCTGCTGCGATGTTCCAACACATTCTCATCGTATTTCTGGTTTCCATGGTGCCGCTGATCGAACTGCGGGGCGCCATCCCCTACGGCGTTGCCTTCGGGATGCCCCTGTGGCTGACTTTTGTGGTGGCGATCGTGGGCAATATGCTGCCGGTGCCGCTGATCTACTTTTTTGCCCGCAGACTGCTGGAATGGGGGCAGGACAAGCTTGTCATCGGGCGCTTTTTTGCTTTCTGCCTGCGAAAGGGTGAGGCCGCCGGCGAAAAGCTGAAGGCCAAGGCCGGACGGGGCCTGTTCTGGGCGCTTCTGCTGTTTGTGGGAATCCCCCTGCCGGGTACCGGCGCGTGGACGGGCACGCTGGCGGCCAGCCTGCTGAATATGGACTTCAAAAAAAGCGTGGCGGCCTGTATGGGCGGCGTGGTTCTGGCAGGCATCATCATGGGTGTGCTGAGCCTGCTGGGCGTGTCCGTGTTTGGGACCATTGGGTGAAAAAGACGGCTTTTGCCGTCTTTTTTTCGCTTGCATGAAACGTTTTCCATAGCTGCCGTGTTACTGGAGTGAAAAGCTTTTCAAGGAGACCATTTTCCATGACGGACCAACAGTTTGTGCCGCTGGCCCAGCGGTATATGGACACCATCTTCCGCATAGCCTACAGCTATCTGCGCAGTCAGGCGGATGCCGACGATGTGACGCAGGACGTGCTGATACAGCTTTATAAGACCGAAACGGCGTTTGAAAGCGACGACCATCTGAAGCACTGGCTGATCCGTGTGACGGTGAACCGGTGCAAGAACATCTTCCGGTCCCCCTGGCGAAAGGTGGAGAATATTGCCGATTATGAAAACAGCCTGACCTTTGAAGCGCCGGAGCACCGGGAACTGTTTGACGCGGTGATGGCGCTGGATAAGCGCTACCGCCTGCCGGTGCTGCTGTATTACTATGAGGGCTACTCCCAGAAGGAGATCGCCGGGCTGCTGTCCCTGCCGGAGGAGACGGTCCGCACGCGGTTGTTCCGGGCCAGAGGAAAATTGAAAGCAACACTGACGGAGGTACTGCAATATGATTGACCGGAAGCTATTTCAAGAAACCTTTTCCACGCTGCATGCCTCCCCTGACACACTATCGGAGGTATACAAAGTGGTACGCAAAGAACCTAAGCATCATCATCCCATTTCCAAGGGCGTGCTGATCGCCGCCGTGCTGGCCATGTGCATTACGGTAGCAGCGGCGACAGGCATTGCTAATCTTATCAAAGCCAACGTGACGGCAGCAGACGGCATCACCGCCGCCGACCTGCACGCATTCAGCAGTGACAGCATCGGCAGCGACACCCCCATCATCACTGACAACAGTGGCCAGGTGCTGAATCTGCCCCGCATGGAGCGCGTGTCCACTGACGCGGCTACCATGCAGCGGCTGGTAGGAGACTATCTGTCCACTGTGGACGCCACCGTGGAGGCAGAGGGCTATACCATCTCTCTGGAGACCTTTCTCATTGATGAGAATGGTTCCGGCTTCCTGACTTATACACTGTCCAACCCAGACGGCGTGACCTATGAGGAGGCGGGCTACGGCCAGGTGACCACCCCCATGAATCCCGTCCTGTATATCAGTGAAGTGGACGGCCTCGCCATGGACGCTAACACCTATCTGGATACCGTTGCCAGTACCGATACGGCACTGCATCTGGTGTTGTACTTCAGTGACTTCGGCCATTGGCAGAAGGGCGATGACCTGCTGTTCGTGGTGAACAATTGGAACGACGCTGATCGCCGCGCCATCAGCATCACCCCCCGTGCCTATCTGCCTGTGACTGTCTTTACGGATGCGGCGGGCGATACCTTGAGGCTGTCGGCACTGGGTATCCGGGTAGATGCACCCGCAGCCTCTATTAGCAAGACTTCCGAGGTAAGGATCACCGAACTGGCGCTGCATATGACCGATGGCAGCGAGTATGTGGTGGAGAGCGAATCCGCCAATATCATGAACTGGGTCATCGGCTTGCTCTCCATCAACGATGACGGCGCCTGCACTGGCAACGGCTATAGCTTCAACCGTCTGGTAGATGTGGATGCGGTCCGTTCTATCACCGCCGAGGGACACTACTCCGCAGGCCCCCACTTCGACAACGCCATCAATTTCAGCAGCACCTATACGCAATGATATACATGGCTGCGGCGAGGTATTTCGCCCCGCCGCAGCCTACTTCTACCCAAAGAAACATTTTCCTGAGACAAAATCACAAAAGGTGTTTTTTATAGCAGTTAGATTTTCCTCACATAAGGAGACCGACCATGTACACAGAGTATTTTACGTCCCAGCAGGAAACCGCGCCGCAGGAGACACCTCCGCGGCAGTCTCCGCCCTCCCGCTGGGTCGCCCCAAAGCGCCGTATGCGGCGGAATACGCAGCGGAAGTTCCTGCTGCTGGCGGCGGCGCTGGTGCTGTTCCTGGGTGGGTTTGTGTCCGGCTGCTGCATGGGCCGCGCCCACGCCGGCGGGGGTGGGAAAGCCTCTGACAAAGTGAAAAGCAACATCCCTGCCCATATTACGCTTCCGGACTATGTGAAGGAGGACCTGCTGCCGGTGAACGAATACTCCCGCTGCGGCGACAAGCTGACGCGGGTCAACGCCGTGGTCATCCACTATGTGGGAAACCCCAATACCACGGCATGGCAGAACCGTTCCTATTTTGAGAGTCTGGCCACCACCGGCGATACCTCCGCCAGCAGCAATCTGATCGTGGGGCTGGAGGGCGAGGCTCTGCTGTGCGTGCCGCTGGACGAGGTAGCCTACTGCTCCAACGAGCGGAATTATGACTCCGTCTCCATTGAGTTCTGCCACCCTGACGCCGACGGAAAGCCCACTCAGGCCACATACGACACGTTGGTGAAGCTGACGGCATGGCTGTGCGAGCTGTACGGCCTTGACGCGCAGGAGGACATCATCCGCCACTATGACGTGATCGGGAAGGAGTGCCCCCTGTACTTCGTAAAGAACGAGACGGAATGGGGCCGGTTCAAGGCCGATGTGGCAAAAGCGATGCAATAGGGAAGCGAGTGCAAAAAAGAGAGCCTTGCGGCTCTCTTTTTCAATCCTCGTATTCCGGGGCCTTCCCCTGATAGATGTTCTGCATCTCCCGGTCGATCTCATAGATGGCGTCGCTGCACAGCCGCAGACGGGTGCTCTCCTCCGGCCCCCAGCTTCTGTCGGACTTGTACCGCAGCTCATGCTCCAGACTGGCCCACATGTCCATGGCAATGGTGCGCAGCTGGATCTCCACCGGCAGCTTCAGCGTTCCCTCGGAGATCACGATGGGCACCTCCACGATCAGGTGCAGGCTGCGATAGCCGCTGTCCTTGGGTTCTTTGATGTAGTCCGTCTCACGGATCACGTGAAACGATTCCGTCCGGGTCAGCAGGCCGCGGAGATAATAGATGTCATCCAGATAGTTGCAGATGACCCGCACACCGGCCATATCCTGAATATGGGCATAGATGTTGTCAATGGTCACGGCATAGCCCCGGCGCTTCAGTTTCTTGACGGTGCTGTCCAGCGTCTTGATGCGGTGCTCAATGTGATGAATGGGGGAGTGGTCATACAGCCCGGCAAATTCCTCGTCCAGGATCTCCATCTGGGTCACCGCCACCTTCAGCGCACTGCGGTACAGGTGCTTGACACGAACCATGCCAGCGGCCACTTCCTTCATTTCCGACGGCAGATCTTCCGCGATGGAAATATCCCGCAGTTCGATGCTGCCGTTTTTTTCGATCATCATAGGCGCGCTCCTTCCTTCCTCATTGTTAAATATTATACTATGTGACGGAGGGGAAAGCAAGTCAAGAAAAATTGTTCATATTTTCTGATGACCACTCTTGACAAATGCCGAATATTTGGTATAATTATCGTTGCTGTGCTCCTCGGAAAAGTGAATATGCAGTGGTATCGAAGAGGTCATAACGAGCACGACTGGAAATCGTGTTGTCGTCAAAAGCGGCACGAGGGTTCGAATCCCTCCCACTGCGCCAGAAAATACACCGCGATATGCGGTGTATTTTTGCTATGCAAAAGCATAGCAAAAATACAAGATGCGCCATTTTTTCGCCCCTTCGGGACAACCGAAAAAGATGCGCAAAAACTTCATGCGCTCTGGCTTTTGCCCATGATCGTGGTGCGCAATACTGCGCATGAAGTTTTATGCCTGACACGCCAAACAGGGCCGCGCTGCCGTTGCAGCGCGGCCCTGTTCTTGTTTGCTCAGGCCAGGATATCGGCCAGATCGTCCAGACCGGTGGCGCGGGTGACCACCACCACATGGTCGCCGTCCTCGATGGTGGTCATACCACCGGGGATAATGGTGTGTTCATCCCGCACGATTGCGGCCACCAGCAAGCCCTTACGCAGGGTGAGATCCTTCAGCGGTTTGCCCAGTACGGCGGGGCTGGAAGCGGTGGCGGTAAAGGAAAGGGCCTCCACATGACCGCCCAGCATCTTATACAGACTCTCCACCTTGCTGCCTTCGGCATTGCCCAGCGCCCGTACATAGCGGAGGATCTGACTGGAGATAATATCCTTGGGAGAAATGATGGAGTCAATTCCGGTGCTGTTGACCAGATCCATGTAGTTGGGGCGGGTCATTTTGGCCAGCACCTTGGGCACGCCGCTGCGCTGCGCGTGCATGGCCATCAGCAGGTTTTCTTCGTCCCGGTTGGTCACCGCTACAAAAGCGTCAGCGTCCAGGATCCCCTCCTGCTGCAGGAGAGTGTTGTCGGTGCCGTCACCCTGAATCACCAGCACGTGAGGCAGCTGCGCCGACAGGCGCAGGCACTTGTCCGCGTCCATTTCCACGATGCGCACGCTGGTGTTGGTCTTTTGCAGCTCCCATGCCAGATACATGGCGCTGCGGCTGCCGCCCAGCACGGAGACCTTCTTCACCTTCTGCCATGTGCGGCCCATTTCCTTCAGCATCCGCTGCAGCTCCAGCTTGGCGCCCAGCATATATAGCCGGTCGCCTGCCGAGGGAACGAAGCTGCCGTCGGGGATGATATATTCGCCGCGGTGCTCTGCCGCGCAGATCAGCACTTCCGCCTGACGCAGACGGTGGGACTGACTCAGCGGCATGCCGCAGATGGTGTCGCTCTCCGCCACCTGAAAGCCAATCATGTCGATGCGGCCCCGGGCAAAGGGCTCCACGCTGAAGGCGGCGGGGAAGGCCAGAATACGGGCCATCTCCTGCGCCGCGGCCAGATCGGGATTGATGACCATGTCCAGACCGATCTCTTTTTTCAGCATCTCCTCATCCCGGCGGTAGTCGGTGTTGCGTACCCGGGCCACGGTGTGCTTGGCGCCCAGTTTTTTGGCGATCAGGCAGCAGACCAGATTGATCTCATCCTGATTGGTCACGGCGATCACCAGATCGGCGGTACGGACGCCGGCTTCGATCAATACGCTGATGCTGGCGCCGTTACCCTCCACGCACAGCACATCCATGGTGCTCTCCGCTTTGCGCAGCGCGGCGGTGTTGGCGTCCACAATGATGATATCGTGATCCTCCTCGGCCAGCGAATTGGCAATGGCACAGCCTACCTTACCGTTACCGACAATGATAATTTTCATATGCGTCCTCCTGCGGAAAACGTATTTCTTTCCGCGTCACATATTTTAGCACAGCTTTGCGCAAAATAAAAGGGCTTTTTATGTTCCGCAGAACAGGCGGAAAGAAGATTGTTGAATTATGAAAAAAGTATTAAATTTCATCTTGCATCTTGCTAAATAATTCAATCATGTTATAATAGCATTGCCTAATATTGGAAACTGCATAACCGAAAATGTAAATAGAAGGACGGGAGATCATGGACAACCTAACGAGAATTATCCGCGAGGAAATCGGCAAGCAGTATAAAAGTGTGCGTCAGTTCGCGTTTGCGGTGGATGTTCCCCTTTCTACTGTGAACAGCGCTCTGCACAATGGGGTGGGCGGCTCCAGCTTTGACACGGTGCTGCGCCTGTGCAAAGTGCTGGGGATCAAGGCCATTGGCGACGATGCCGCATTTTACCTGACCGACGATACGGAGAAGCTGCTGACCCAGTATGCCAAACTGGACGATTACGGCCGTCACACCATTTCGGCTGTGATGCAGGTGGAGTATGACCGCTGTACGGAGCTGAGCAAGCCCGATTTGGCGGAGCACAGCAGCGTCAATATTTGATGCACCACACAAAGATCAAATGAGAGCCGTGTGACACATGGGCTCTTTTGATACACTGCGCTGAAAAAGCCCCGCGGCATCCGCCGCGGGGCTTTTCTTTCAGTGCAGACAGCTTTTCACGTCCTCGAAGGCGCTGTCCATGGCCTTGCCCATGCGTTCCATGGTCTTGCTGACGGCGCGGCGCGCCTTGCGGTCGGAGGACATACGGTCCACCGTGGCTCCTGCCACCATGCCGATGCAAAGACCGCTGACGAATGCTGCGATTTTCATCATACATCCACTCCTTTTCATCGTCTGGGGTCAGTTTGCCCGGAAAAACGGCAAAAAACACGGGACATTACTTGCCAAAACAGACGCAAAATGGTACAATAACCTGATTGAAAAATTTGAGGAAAAAGGAGAACGTTATGTCCATCGAGAGATTGCAGTCCGCTATCCGGGAGAGAAAAACACCGGTGGCGTTGGGCCTTGCGCCGGAGATCGGGAAGATCTCTGCCAAGCTTTTGAAAAATTTTGAAGATATGTTCGGCCCCGGTGTGATGGCCAACGCCGAGACGCTGCGGTATCACGCCTGTCAGGTCATGGACGCGGTGCAGGGAAAGCTGCCCGCCGTGGTCATCAGCGCCGAGCACTACCTGCGCTGCGGCATGATGGGGGCCGATGTGCTGAGCAATCTGGTCAGCGCCGCCGCGGCCCGGGATCTGTATGTGATCATGGATTGCCGTACCACCCGCCCCGGGCTGTGGCTGGACAGCCCCATGGCCGGCGATGGCCTGACGGTAATGCCCTATGTAGGCGGCGACTGCGTGCCCAAGGATACGGACAAGGCGATCTTTGCCGTGGTGCGTACCGACAATGAAAGCTCCGGCGATGTGCAGAACCTGATCGCCGGAGACCGGCCGCTGTATACGGCGGTGGCCCAGCAGATGGCCCGTCAGGGCGCGGCGCTGGTGGTGGAGACCGGCTACAGTCTCGATATCAAGGAGGTGCGCAAGCGCTGCGGCGACGCCTTCATGCTGCTGCCCGGCTGTGACGGACAGAACGCCGCGCCTGCTTTTGACGATCTGGGTCACGGCGCCATGGTGGTGGACTATTCGCTGCAATACGGCGGCGACGTAGATGCGGCCGTTCAGGAGATGAAAGCGTGGGTGAACGTACTGTGACGACTGTATATCTGATCCGCCACGCTGAGGCGGAGGGCAATCTCTACCGGATCGCCCATGGCCAGTACGACGGCCTGATCACCGACCGGGGCTATCAGCAGCTTCGGGTGCTGAAAAAGCGCTTTGACAATGTACATATCGACGCGGTGTACAGCAGCGATCTGTTCCGGGCCCGCACCACCGCCCGGGCCATCTATGAGCCCAAGGGTCTGGAATTGCACACCGACCCGGCCTTCCGGGAGATCCATATGGGCTGTTGGGAGGGCCGTCCCTGGCAGGAGCTGAATACCGCCTATGACGAGCAGATGTTTTACTTCAACCGGCAGTTGGACAAGTTCCATGTGGAGGGCAGCGAGACGGCTCAGCAGGTACTGGATCGTTACATCCCGGCTCTGAAGCGGGTGGCGGCGGAGAACGACGGCAAGACCGTTGCCATCTTC
Source organism: uncultured Clostridia bacterium (assembly GCA_945915065.1). Lineage (GTDB taxonomy): Bacteria > Bacillota > Clostridia > Oscillospirales > Oscillospiraceae > Vescimonas. The sequence goes on from CAMEER010000012.1 coordinate 16,522, forward strand.
AGCCACGGCGCGGCCATGCGCATGGTGCTGGGGGTGCTCAGTGGTTTGCCGCTGTCTCGGGTGGGAGAGACGCCCCACGGGGACAACACCGCCGTGTCGCTGCTGGAGATCGACGGCGACAATGTCCGGGTGGTGTATCAAAACGACAACAGCCATCAGGTGGAGGCGGGACTGTCCACCTTTGCCAAGCAGAGCTGGTGGCGTGACAAGCGGATGATGAGCGGCGGCCAGTACTATCGGGAGATGGACGAGGCCACCGCTGCGCGCTTCGGCGTTCCGGAAGAGGGAAAGCGCATCGCCGTGTGGTTTGAGCAGGAGCCGGTGGGAGCGCTGACGCTGCTGCCGGACAGGGAAAAAGACGCGGGCTGGATCGGCTACTACTATCTGGAGCCGTCCATGCGGGGTCGGAACTACGGGATCCCGCCGCTGGGCCAGGCGGTGCAGTTCTACCGCGCCCGGGGCATCGACCGGCTGCGGCTCTCCTGTTCCGATGAGCAGACGAGAGGATTTTTTGCCCATTACGGCTTCTATCCGCTGGAGGGAGACGTGATGGAGAAGTATATCGGCTATGAACCGCGGGAGATCGTATGGTAAAGGGAACGGAATTTTTGCCGGTGAGCCGGGATGAGATGATCCGCCGGGGCTGGTATTACTATGATTTTCTGGTGGTAACGGCGGACGGCTATATTGACCATCCCAGCTTCGGCAGCGCCATTATTGCCCGGCTGCTGGAGGGCGAGGGCTATCGGGTGGCGGTGCTGGCGCAGCCGGACTGGCGTGACGCCGAAGCCTTCCGCACCATGGGAAAGCCCCGGTACGGCGTGCTGATCGGCGGTGGGAATCTGGACTCCATGGTGGCTCACTATACGGTGGCCAAGCGCCGCCGGACACAGGACCTGTACAGCCCCGGCGGAAAGTTGGGCTTCCGGCCTGACCGGCCCACCATCGTTTACGCCAACCGGGCCAGGGAGGCGTTTCCCGATACGCCTATCGTCATCGGCGGGTTGGAGGCGTCGCTGCGGCGGTTCGCCCACTATGACTACTGGGAGGACAAGGTGCGCCGCCCCATCCTGTTTGACGCGCCCGCCGACCTGCTGGTGTACGGCATGGGGGAGAGCGCCACGGTGGAGATCGCCCGCCGTCTGGCGGGCAAAACGCCGGTGGCGGAGATCACGGACGTGCGGGGCACCGCCTGTATCGTGACAGACCCGGCGGTGTGCCGGTATCACGAGGTAACGTGTCCCTCCTTTGAGGAGGTACAGGGCGATAAGACCGCTTACGCCAAGGCCACTAAGGTGCAGTACGAGGAGCACGATCCCATCCGGGGAAAGGCTGTTTTGCAGCAGTGTCAGGGCCGGTGGCTGCTGGTGAATCCGCCCCAGCGGCCCTTGAACCGCCAGGCGCTGGATAAACTGTATGACCTGCCCTTTACCCGGGAGGTACACCCTATGTACCGGGAGGGGATTCCCGCCATTGAGGAGGTGCGCTTCTCCATCACCCACAACCGGGGCTGCTTCGGCGGGTGCAACTTCTGCGCGCTGGCGTTCCATCAGGGCAGAATGGTCACCTCCCGCAGCATCGAGTCGGTGCTCTCGGAGGCAGAGCTGCTGACTCATGATCCGCGGTTCAAGGGGTATATCCACGATGTGGGCGGCCCCAGCGCCAACTTCCGCCACACCTCCTGCCGACAGCAGAAGGAGCACGGCATGTGTCGGGGCAAGTCCTGCCTGGCGCCGGAGCCCTGCAAGAACCTGGACGCCGACCACAGTGAGTATACGGAGCTTTTGCGGCGGATGCGGAAGATCCCCGGCATCAAGAAGGTGTTCGTCCGCAGCGGCGTGCGGTATGACTACATGCTGCAGGACAAGAACAGGGACTTTTTCAAGGAATTAGTGGGCTATCACATCAGCGGACAGTTGAAGGTGGCGCCGGAGCACTGCGTGTCCTCGGTGCTGGACTATATGGGAAAGCCGCATTTCGATGTGTTTCTGAAGTTCTGGCGGCAGTATCAGAAGCTGAACGAATCCGACGGACGGGAACAGTATCTGGTGCCGTACCTGATGTCCTCCCATCCCGGCTGCACCCTGAACGACGCGGTGGATCTGGCGGTGTTCCTCAAGCGCACCGGCCACCAGCCGGAGCAGGTGCAGGACTTTTATCCCACGCCGGGCACTATGTCCACCTGCATGTACTATACCGGTATCGACCCGCGCACCATGGAGCCGGTGTATGTGGCCCGGGATCCCCACGACAAGGCGCTGCAGCGGGCGCTGCTGCAATGGGGTCGGCCTGACAAGCGGGCGCTGGTGATCGAGGCGCTGGAGAAAACGGAGCGCACCGATCTCATCGGCTATGGACCGGAATGCTTGCTGCGGCCCATGAAGGGCGAGAAGTACGACGTGAAAACGCCGCCCGCGCCGCCGAAAAAGAGGAAGGACGGCCGTCCGCCCAAGACGGAGGAGACGCCCCGCCGGGAGCGCCGCACCGACGGGCAGAAGGGGAAGATGTCACCCCGAAAAAAGGCGGCGTTTGCCAGGCAGCGGGCCAAAAAGAAATAAAAGGAGTGATAAAGGGATGCTGCCGGCAGCATCCCTTTTCGCCATCCGCAGCGTTCCTTCCCGACACGGGGAGGAACGCTGTTTTGTACTTGCATCTCATGCAGCACGTCCCTGCTGATGGCCCTTGCCTCAGAGCCCTTTGACCGGACAGAACGGGCTTGCGGCAAGTATCTTGACAAACGATCGCCGCGACAATATAGTAAGAACATGAGAAACGGTTGTTACGGCGATGAAAATGAGGAACCACAATGAGTATTTTGCAAGACGTCATGGACGCATCCTCCCATGCCATGTTTACTATGGACCGCAGCGGTATTGTCACCAATATTAACCGGCGGGCGAAGGAGCAGTTTGGCCTGTTCAACCATTCCACCGAATCCCATGCGGCCGGCCGTCTGGTGACAGGCGATGTGGTGATCCTGATCAGTACCTATCTCGGCGGAGATGATGGGGAACTGACCGTGCAGGATCTGCGGCGGATCGGGATCCACGAGCACCGGCTTCGGGGTGGGGATAAGATCATCGCGGTGGGCGTATATGCCGATCCGGCCTTCAAACCGGTGTATAAGTTTATGCGCCGCAGCGAGGACGAGAAGCTGCAGTTGGATACGGTGTATCAGGGCGTGCCGATTCATGCCTCGATCCGGGCGGGTGTTGTCACGGTGCAGGTAAGGGAACACAGCTATTCACTGAATTATTTTCGCTCCATCGGACAGATGGTGATTTTGGACGGCGCCACAAAAAACGTCAAGTTCTGGGAGGAAAATGGCTACTCTGCCCGTAAGGAGGGCATCGGCAATTTGCTGCGGGGCGCCCCTTACGGCGCGAAAAGCCCGGAAACCGAGGTGGATGTTGTCGGATACCATTTTCGGGAGTTTTTTGAGGGGCAGCGGTTTGAGAAACATGTTCGTCAGGTGCTGAACGGCGAGCGGGAACGCTGCGAGCGGGAAGAATATGACATCAACGGCTTCGCCCTGACGGCCTCCATTCTGCCGATCAGCAGCGAAAGCGCCCACCCGGCAGGTGTGATCGTCAAATTTCGCAACATTGCGGATATCCGTGCAACGATCATGGAGCGGAATGACGCCATCGAATCCATCGAGCGGCAGTACCGCAGGGCGGAAAGCACGGTAGCAACCGAGAACGCGTTTGCCTCGCTGCTCAGTTCGGGAACGGCCATGACAAAAGCCAGAGAGTACGCCTATCGGTTGGCCCAGCGGGATTGCCCGATTCTGATTACCGGCGAACACGGAACGGGCAAAACGAATCTGGCGAAGTCGCTGCAGCAAATACAAAAGCGTCAGGGACCCTTCCTCTCGGTGGACTGCACCGCCTGCGGCAGTGAACAGGTGGATCGTATCCTGTTCGGTGACGGCAAGGGCAAAGACGGTGCGTTTATCCGGGCCGACGGAGGCACTGTTTTGCTGGACGCCATTGAGGAGCTCAGCCCGCCAGCCCAGCTGAGACTGTTGGAGGTCATTCAGAATCAGCAAATCTACCTGACGGAGACCGATGAATATATTGCGGCCAATGTGCGCGTTTTCGCCACGACAGCCTGCGATCTGAAAAAAGCGGTTGACGATGGGCGATTCAGAGCAGACCTTTACTACCGGCTCAGCGCCTTTCAGGTGGAGCTGCCGCCGCTGCGGTCCTGCCGCGGCGATATTCCCTTTTTGATCAACAATCTGATGGAGGAGATCCGGCAGAAACACAATATGCCGGAAAAATACCTTTCCGGCGAAGCCTTCAGCCGCCTCCTGTCCTATAATTGGCCCGGGAATATCCGGGAGCTTGAAAATGTTCTGGAACGGGCCGTGACACTGTCAGAGGGCGACTTGATCTATTTGGAATATGTCCGCCTGGAGGAAGAAGTGCCGGCGTTGACCATGCGGGAACAGCTTCGTGATGCGGAAAAGCGGATATTGCAGCAGACGCTGGCCCAGTGTGACGGTGACAAGAATCGGGCGATGGCGGTTTTGCACATGAGCCGCAGTTCATTTTATGACAAATGCAAGGAATATGGCATCAAATAAGAGGGGAAACAGATGCACAAACAGGACGGACGCTGCCCGTCCTGTTTGATGGATCAATAGTCCAAAATTTTGGATTTCAGTCCGAATATTTGGATTTTGACAGAAATTTGACGGGAGTATTTTTTCTGTTAAAATGTAAAGCAGGAAAGAGGATGCGGCAATGACCGTGATTGCCGAAAATGTGAAATGTGATGGGGGATGAGCGGATGAAATTTTGGAAGATGAACGGCGCGGGAAATGATTTTATCATTATCAACAACATCGAGGAGAAGATCCCTCAAGAGCATTTGAGCCGTGTTGCCGCAACGCTGTGTGAGCGGCATTTGTCCATCGGCGCAGACGGCTTTATGGTGGTGGAAGCCTCCTCTCAGGCCGATTATCGGATGCTGTTTTACAATTCGGACGGCTCCATGGGAGAAATGTGCGGCAACGGGGCCAGATGTATTGCCCGATATGGGTATGAGAACGGCCTGGCCGGCGATGTCCAGCGCATTGAGACCACGGCCGGCATTGTGATCGGGGAACGGAAGAGCCGGCGGCTTTACCGGGTCCGTCTGAATGATCCCAGCGTGGTGGAACGCAGAGATATCGAAGTGGACGGTAAGGTATATGAGTGCTACTATGTGGAGCTGGGAAATCCCGGTATCCCCCATGCGGTAGTTCCCATGACGCAGCTTAAGGAGATCCCGGGAAGTGAGCTGTTTGCGCTGGGCCGGAAGATGCGGTACCATGAAAAATTCCCCAAGGGCGCCAATGTGAATTTCTTCGAAATCATCGGAGAGGATCATCTCTATGAGCGGACATGGGAGCGGGGCGTAGAGGACTTCACCTATGCCTGCGGCACAGGTACCGGCTCGGTCGTCACTGTGCTGACGCTGCTGGGAAAAGTCAGCGGCAAAAATGTGAAGGTGGATATGGCCGGCGGACAGCTGGTGATCGATGTGGAGCATACAGGGGATCATGTGGATAACCTGTATCTGACCGGCCCCACCAACATCGTCTGCAAGGGCGAGGTAACCGATGAGGAGTTGACACTGTAATCTCTGGGTGGTAAGCGAAAGCTTTTCACGATACAAGCCAATGTGTGATTCTATTTTAGGAGGAAAGAACAATGAACAAGAGTTCCATCGTCAAGAACTATCGGTTCTTGGCAATCATGCTGGGCGCAATGATCGCCGGATGCATTGTGGGCTGGTTTGCCCCCGGCTTCGGCAGCGCTATCAAGCCGCTGGGCACCGTGTTCATCAACATGATGTTCTGCGTGGTCGTCCCCCTGGTGTTTGCATCCATCGCCAGCTCCGTGGCGAACATGCGCAGCCGCAAGCGTGCCGGTAAGATCCTGGGCAGCACCGTTGCCACCTTCGTCATCACCGGCGCTATCGCCGCGGTGATCATGTTCGTGCTGATGAAGATCTTCCCGCCCGTACTGACCCCCTGGAGCGAGATCCCCTCCGAGGAAATGGGCGAATATGCCTCCATTTCCGACATGATCGTCAATTTCTTTACGGTCTCTGACTTCTCCGGCCTGCTCAGCCGCAGAGCCATGCTGCCCCTGATCGTCTTCTCCCTGCTGTTCGGCTTTGCCACGAACCTGGCAGGCGGCCCCGACTGCCTGGTGGGCAAGTGGCTGTCCGACCTGAGCAACGTGATGCTGAAGTTCGTCAAGATCATCACCTATTATGCGCCTGTTGCCTTCTTCGCGATTTTCGCGGATCTGGTGGCGCAGTACGGCTCCGCCATTACGGTGTCCTATGGCCGTGCCATGCTGGTTTACTATCCTCTGTGCTTCGTCTACATTTTCACCATGTTCCCGCTGATGGCCCGCTTCGGCGGCGGCAAGGGCGCCGTCAAGACCATGTTCAAGCACATTGCCCGTCCCGCTATCGTGTCTCTGGGCACCTGCTCCAGCGTGGCCACCATTCCCACCAACCTGGATGAGGCGGAAGCCACCGGCATTTCCAAGGACGTTGCGGAAATGGTCTGCCCCTTGGGCGCCACCATGCACATGGACGGTTCCTGCTTCAGCTGCGTTTTGAAGATCGCCTTTGTTTGGGGCGTGTTCGGCCAGGCCATGACCTGGGACAAGCTGATCCCCATCGTTCTGGTGGCGGTTCTGTCCTCTGTCGGTATGTCCGGCGTTCCCGGCGGCGGCTATATCGGTGAGTACATTATCTGCTCCATTTTCTTCCCCAACCAGATCGAGATGGCCTTCCCCATTCTGGTCATGATCGGCAACCTGGTGGATCCTCCCGCAACCATGATCAACTCCGCCGGCGACTATGTGGTGTCCTATGTGGTGTCCCGCTTTGTCGATGGCAAGGATTGGCTGCAGAAGGCGCTGAAGAAGCAGAACGGCGAAGCTGTAAGCGAAGAAGCCGCGCAGTGAGCCTTTCATACAATTGATAGCGCATTGAAGTAAAATGCAAGGATGCGGGTTGCGCTGACCGGCCTCCCGCATCCTTGCATATCATATTTGAGAAGGAGCGGAACATCGATGAAAGAGTTTGAGAAAATCCCTCTTGGAATCTATCCTACGCCACTTCACCGACTGCCCAACCTGAGCCGTGAGCTTGGCACGAATATCTGGATCAAGCGTGACGATATGTGCGGCGTGGCCCTGGGCGGCAACAAAGTGAGAAAGCTGGAATATCTGCTGGCTGACGCGAAAAAGCAGGGCTGCAGCTGCGTGATGACCACCGGACAGGCGCAGTCCAATCATGCGATGCTGACGGCTGCCTGCGCCAGACGTGTGGGTATGGAATGCATTCTGGTCCTGAAAAAGCGCGGCATCACGGAGAGAAAAGGCAATCAGATCCTGAATTACCTGATGGGCGTTGAGGTCATCTTCGTCGATACGGACAGCTACGATGAGATTTACCGTGAAATGGACCGTATTGCGGCTGAGCGGGGCATCAAGTATTATCAGATCCCGTGCGGCGGCTCCAACGAGCTGGGCTCGCTGGGCTATGTGGACTGCATGAGAGAGATTTCTCAGTCAGGAGTCGATTTTGATCATATCGTCACAGCCTGCGGGTCCGGCGGAACGGCGGCAGGAAGCGTTCTGGGCGCGAAGATCTATATGCCCCGGACGCATGTGATCTGCTCCATGGTGGATTCCGATCCCTTTGATGTGATCGTTCCGGAGCTGATGAAAAAAGCGGCGAAGCTGCTGGAAACAGATGTGGAGCTGCCGGTGCCGGATCTTCTGGATATGTGCGGGCCGGGGTATTCTATCCCGTCTGAGGAGGGAAACGAGGCCATCGCCATGATGATGCGGCAGGAAGGGATCCTTCTGGATACCTGCTATACAGGAAAGGCGTTTGCCGGCCTTGTAAAGAGAGCCAGAGAAGGCTATTTCAAGCCGGATGATAACGTGCTGTTTGTCCATACCGGCGGAGCAGGCGGCCTGTTCGCTCAGGATTGGGAGAACATGGAGCTGTAAGTTGCGGCTGGACAGACAAATCGGACGAAAGGGAAGAAAACATGAGTATTTGTGATAACATCTCCGTTTCCAAAGAGGGCCATCTGCTGTTCGCCGGTCAGGATGTTGTGACCCTGGCGGAGCAGTACGGCACCCCCCTTTACATAATGGATGAAGATAAGATCCGCGAAAGCTGCCGTGTATATCAGGCGGCGTTCAAAAAGCATTTTGGCGGGAATTCCCGCCCGCTGTATGCCAGCAAGGCGAACTCCTTCAAGCGGATCTATGAAATCATGAGCGAGGAGGGAATGGGCATTGACGTGGTGTCCAGCGGCGAGATGTATACCGCGATCCTTGCCGGATACGACCTGTCGCACGCCTATTTCCACTCCAACAACAAGACGGATGCGGATATTGCTTACGGTATGGACAACCACATCGGCTATTTTGTGGCCGACAATGTGGAGGAGATCAAGGCCATTGAGGCGGAGGCCGGCCGCCGCGGCATACGGCAGAAGGTGCTGCTGCGCCTGACGCCGGGCATTGATCCGCACACTTATGAAGCCATCGCCACCGGAAAGGTGGACAGCAAGTTCGGCTCCGCCATCGAAACCGGTCAGGCTGAGGAGATCACGGCCTTCACGCTGCAGCAGCCTCATGTGGAGCTGATGGGCTTCCACTGCCATGTGGGCTCTCAGGTCTTTGCCGAGGACGTATTTGAGCGTGCGGCGCAGCTCATGCTGGAATTCTGCGCCGACATGAAGAAAAAATACGGCTATGTGGCGCAGCAGCTGGATCTGGGCGGCGGCTACGGCGTACGCTATGTCGAGACCGATCCCTATCTGGATGTGGACAAGAAGGTGGGCGAAGTGGCGGCGGCCATTCAGAAAACCTGTGACAGCCTTGACTTCCCCATGCCGGAGATCCATATGGAGCCGGGCCGCAGCATTGTGGCAGCGGCAGGTATGACACTGTACACCTGCGGCACCGTCAAGCGGATCCCGGGCTATAAGAATTACGTCTCCATTGACGGCGGTATGCCGGATAACCCCCGCTACGCTCTGTATAAGGCGGACTATACCTGCCTGGTGGCCAATAAGATGAATGAAGAGAGGAATCTGGAGGTTTCCGTGGTAGGCCGCTGCTGTGAAAGCGGCGACATTATCCAGCAGGGCGTTATGGTCACGGATACGGTGGGCCGCGGTGATACCATTGCCGTGTGTACGACCGGTGCGTATAACTACTCCATGGCCAGCAACTATAACCGTCTGCCCCGGCCGCCGATCGTCATGCTGCGCCGCGGCAGCGAAAGCTATGTGGCCGTGCGCAGAGAAAGCTTGGAGGACCTCTGCCGCAATGATCTGTAATGACGGCGGATCGTGAATACTTCTTTATCGCAAACAACAAGGGCTATTCCGGGAAGGATAGCCCTTGTTGTTTTTCAGGTGTAAGAATAACCGTATGCCATTTGCAGCCGTATTGTAAAACGGTCATTCATGCAATTCCCGCAGCAGCGCGATCTCCCGGGCATATCCCTCCAGCTCGTTGGGGGTTTCCAGCACCATGGGCAGCCCCTGCAGCACCGGGTGATTCACCACGCGGCGGAAGGTCTCCGTGCCCAGAAAGCCCTCGCCGATGCGGGCGTGGCGGTCTTTCCTGGCGCCGCAGGGGTTGAGACTGTCGTTGACATGGACGGCCTTCAATCGGCGCAGGCCGATGACCTTGTCGAACTCCGTCAGCACGCCGTCCAGATCGTGGACAATGTCGTAGCCTGCGTCGGAGACATGGCAGGTGTCAAGGCACACGCCCATTTTATCCGACAGCGCTATCCGATCAAGGATCTCCCGCAGTTCCTCAAACCGGCCGCCTACCTCCGTGCCCTTGCCGGCCATGGTCTCCAGCAGCACCGTGGTGCGGAGCTCCGGCGTCAGGATGGCGTTGAGGGTGTCGGCAATAAGGCCGATGCCGGTTTCGAGCCCCTGCCCGGTATGACTGCCGGGATGGAAGTTATAGAGATTGCCGGGCAGATGCTCCATGCGCCGGAGGTCGTCAGCCAGCGTCATTTGGGCGAACTCACGGGTGTGTTCGTCCTTGGAGCAGGGATTGATGGTGTAGGGGGCGTGAGCCACCAGAGGGCCGAAGCCGCTGGCGCGGCACAAGTCTATCAGAGCCGCCGCGTCGTCGGGGTCGATGGGCTTGGCCTTGCTGCCCCGGGGATTGCGGGTGAAGAATTGCATCGTTGTGGCGCCGATGGACAGCGCCGTTTTCCCCATGGCCAGCAGTCCGGCGGAGGGGGACAGGTGACAGCCGATATGCAACATGGTACCTCCTTACAGCAGGAAGGTGGCGCAGTCCACCTTGCCGTTTTCTATCGTGATCACCCCGTAGGTGGGGCGGCGGGGATCGCCGGCAGCCCCGGGGTTCATGGTGTACAGGGCGCCGTCCCAGTCCACCAGCGGGCAATGGGTATGGCCAAACAGCAGCACGTCCGCGCCCCACTCCCGGGCGGCATACTGGGCCGCCAGCGGAGAGGACTTCACATTACGGGTGTGGCCGTGCAGCATGAGAATGCGGACGCCCTCCAGCTCCAGCAGCCGTTCTGGCTCATCGAAGCTGCCCCAGTCGCAGTTGCCGGGAACGGTATCCATGGGGATCTCCGGAAAGCGGTCGTGAAGCGCCCGGGCATCCCGCAGACAGTCTCCCAGATGGAGAATGTGCCGAGGCTGCGTCAGTTCCACGCTCCGGGCCATATTATCCACCGCGCCGTGGGAATCAGACAGAACAAGGACTTTCATGGGACAGCACCTCACTTTGCGTTCCAGTGTACCACAAAGCGATTGAAAAGTGCAAGAAATTCCGCTACAATAGGATAAAAAGGCGGTGATGGAAATGACAGGCGGGATCGTGGAGATCGATCTGCATGGGAAAAATGCGTATCAGGCCAGGGTGACCATCGACGCGGCGCTGCGCCGGGCCAGAGCCGGCACCTACCGGCTGCGGATCATCCATGGCTATCAGGGCGGCACCGTGCTGCGGGATATGGTGCGGCGGGAGTACGCCGGCCGCGTGCTGCGGGTGGTGCCGCTGGATCAGGGCCGCACCGATCTGGTGCTGCGGGAGTTTTAGGAGGTCCCTATGGAACTGAAGATCGCGCAAATACAGATGGCCGTTACGGCGGACAAGGGGGAGAATATTCGGCGCGCCTGCCGTATGGTACGTTCGGCAGGAGACATTGATCTGGCGGTGCTGCCGGAGATGTTCTGCTGCCCCTATGACAACGCCTGCTTCCGGCCGTATGGGGAACCGGAGGGCGGAGAGGCGTATCAGGCCCTCAGCACACTGGCGAAAGAGAAGAGCATCTGGCTGGTGGGCGGCACCGTGCCGGAACTGGCGGAGGAGAAGGTGTACAACACCTGCTATGTGTTCGCGCCTGACGGCAAATGTGTGGCCAAACACCGGAAAATGCATCTGTTCGACATTGATGTGGACGGCGGCCAGCGGTTCATGGAATCGGAAACACTGACGGCAGGGGACGCGGTTACCACCTTTGCCACGCCGTGGGGCGTGATGGGCGTATGCGTATGCTTTGACTTCCGGTTCGAGGAGCTGTCGCGGCTGATGGCGCTGGCAGGAGCGCAGGTGATCTTTGTGCCGGCGGCCTTCAACATGACCACCGGTCCCGCCCACTGGGAACTGCTGTTCCGCCAGCGGGCGGTGGACAACCAGTGCTTCACCGTGGGCACGTCGCCTGCCCGTGATGAGACGGCGGGCTATGTGGCGTGGGGACACTCCATCGTGTGTGACCCGTGGGGGACGGTTCTCCATCAGTGTGATGAGCGGGAGCAGATCGCCGTCACCACGCTGGACATGACCCGTGTGGCGTCGGTGCGGCGGCAATTGCCGATCCTCTCTGCCCGGCGCACTGACGTTTACGAAGTGCGGAAAAAGTGAGCTTGTCATCTATTTTTCAGATAACCAGATATCAGAAAATAAGAAAACGAGATTGACAAAGGGAGACAGTATCCGGTATGATAGGTTTCGGGAAATGCCTACGCGGCGAAACAGCCGCGCGGGCATTTTCTGTGGAAAGGAAAAGTATAGAAAAAGGAGAGTTTCCCTGCGTATGAAAAATTCCCTGCATGAAAAAAAGCCCAACGGTCTGGCGCTGATCCCCTTTGTGATCTTTATCGCCATCTATATGGGCGCCGGTATCTACTATCAGGTAAAGGGTACGGAGATGGCGTTTTACCAGTTCCCCTCCGTCACCGCCATGTTTTTGGCTGTCCTTGCGGCATTTATCATGTTCAAGGGCACCATCAACGAGAAGTTTGACGTGTTTGCCAAGGGCGCGGCCAATGTGGACATTCTGACCATGCTGGTGATCTACATTCTGGCGGGTGCCTTCGCTCAGGTAGCGGCCAATATGGGCGGCCGTGAGTCCACGGTGAATCTGGGCCTGTCTCTGATTCCGGTGCAGTTTCTGGCGGCGGGCCTGTTTGTGATCTCCGCCTTCATGGGTACCGCCACCGGTTCCTCCATGGGCACCGTGTCCGCTGTGATCCCCATTGCCGTGGGGATCGCGGAGAAGGGCGGTCTGTCCCTGACGGTGGTCATCGGCGCCGTGGTGGGCGGCGCCATGTTCGGCGATAACCTGTCCATGATCTCCGATACCACCATTGCCGCCACCCGCAGCCAGCGCTGTGAGATGCGGGACAAGTTCCGGGTCAACTTCCTGGTGGCCCTGCCGGCGGCCCTTGTAACGCTGGTGCTACTGCTGATCGTGGGCCGTCCGGAGGTGGTCATGCCGCTGGATCAGCTGCCCTTTGATCTCATCAAGGTGGCGCCCTACCTGCTGGTGCTGGTGCTGGCGCTGTGCGGCCTGAACGTGTTCTTTGCCCTGACCATCGGCATTTTCTCCGCCGGTATCATCGGCATCTGCAGCGGTGATATGACCATCGCCGGATTTGCCCAGAGCGTGTGGACCGGCTTTACCGGTATGAACGAGGTGTTCTTCCTGACGCTGCTGTGCGGCGGTATGTCGGAGCTGATCGCCAAAAACGGCGGCATTGCCTGGATCATCCAGAAGCTGCGCCGGGTGATGAAGGGCAACAAATCCGCCCAGGTGGGCATTGCCGCCATGGTCTCCCTGTGCGACTGTGCCACCGCCAACAACACCGTGGCCATCATCGTGGCCGGCGACATGGCCCGGGACGTGTCCCATGAGTACAAGGTGGATCCCCGCCGTACCGCTTCGCTGCTGGATATCTTTTCCTGCGTGTTTCAGGGCATTATTCCCTACGGCGCGCAGCTGCTCAGCGCCGCGGCGCTGGCCAACGCCACCGTTACCTCGCCGGAGCTGTACACCAGCCCTGCCGGTATCGTGGGCGGTATGTGGTACTGCTGGTTCCTTGCCGCCTTCGGCCTGCTGTCCATCTTTGTGCCCTATGCCGACGGCGTTTGCCGCAAGGACCCCTGGAACTGGGAGTATGGCTGCGCCCAGTCCGGTGTGGAGGCCAAAAAGGCTCTGCTGGCACAGGAAGACAAGGAGCAGGAGACATTATAAAATATGTACAAAATTGCCGCGGAAAACCGCGGTAATTTTGTTTACGAAAATCCTTGCTGTGGGGACAGATGTGCATGTGATATGGAGGGATTCCTATTGCAAAATGGAAGCTGTTGTGATAGACTAACGAACAACAAAGCCAGAGGAAACACAAAAAGGAGGAACCCTTGATGAGCAAGCAATACAGCCAAATGACGCTGCAGGAGCGTCAGGCGGAATATGCCGCCGTGAAGGCGGCTTATGAGCAGCAGAAGGCGCTGGGTCTGAAGCTGAATATGGCCCGCGGCAAGCCGGGCCGCGACCAGCTGGATCTGGTGACGGATATTTTCGAGACGATGCTGAAGCCGGAGGATTTCATCACCGATGACGGCATCGAGACCCGCAACTACGGCGAGGTGGCCGGTATCCCCGCCGCCAAGGCGCTTTTTGCCGACATTCTGGGCTGCAGGCCGGAGCAGGTGTTCGTGGGCGGCAACGCCAGCCTGCAGCTGATGTACGACGCGGTATCCAAGGCCTTTACCCACGGCCTGCTGCACAGCGAGAAGCCCTGGAGCAAGCTGGAGCAGGTGAAGTGGATCTGCCCCGCGCCCGGCTATGACCGTCACTTCAAGGTGACCCAGTCCTTCGGCGTGGAGATGATCACCGTGCCCATGACCGCCGCCGGCCCCGATATGGACAAGGTGGAGGAGCTGGTGAAGGATCCGGCGGTAAAGGGCATGTGGAACGTGCCCAAGTACTCCAACCCCGAGGGCGTGGTGTACTCGGACGAGACCATCCGCCGTCTGGCGGCCATGAAGCCCGCCGCACCCGACTTTATGCTGATCTGGGACAATGCCTACTGCATCCACGAGTTTGACTGCGAGTACAAGCCCTTCCCCGATATCCTCAGCCTGTGCGCCGAAAACGGCAACGCCGACATGGTGTATGAGTTCGCCTCCACCAGCAAGGTGACATTCCCCGGCGCGGGCGTGGGTGTGATGGCGGCCAGCGAGGACAATATCGCCTATTTCAGCAAGCTGATCAACATTCAGACCATCGGCTTTGACAAGATCAACCAGCTGCGGCATGTGAAATATCTGAAGGACAAGGCGCATACGCTGGCGCTGATGAAGAAGCACGCCGCCATTCTGGCGCCCAAGTTCCACGCGGTGCTGGACGCGCTGGACAGCGAGATCGCCCCGCTGGGCATCGCCGCTTACAAGCGGCCTGTGGGCGGCTATTTCGTCAGCCTGGACGCCATGCCCGGCTGCGCTAAGCGGACGCTGGCGCTGTGCAAGGAGGCAGGCGTCACCATGACCGGCGCAGGCGCCACCTTCCCCTATGGCGTTGACCCCAACGACAGCAACATCCGTATCGCACCCTCCTTCCCACCGGTAGAGGAGCTGAAGCAGGCCATCGCCATTTTCTGTAATTGCCTGAAGATGGCGGCGCTGGAAAAGCTGGGCGTATAAAAGCATAAAACATAATAAAATAAGGCGGCCGGACGCGGCGGCCTTATTTTATCCCGTTGAAGGGAGAAAACGTATGCGACGGAGAAAGACATCCCTGCTGGCGGCGGTGCTGGCTGTGCTGCTGCTGTGTGCCTGCGGCGGGCAACCCTCGCGGGAGCCGAACCCGCCCGACCCCCCGGAGGAAGCGCCCTACGACTTTACGCTGGACTATCACCGATGCGCGCCGCTGGTGGAGAAGAAGATTGGCAGTGACCTTGTGGCGGCGGCACGGCTGGTGATCGATGCCTTTCTGGCGGGCGAGACCTCGGTAACGCTGCCGGAGGGTGATTACGGCGGGAATCCCGGCAATGATCTGGGCTATGCCCTCAACAGCATGTGCCCGGCTTTTGGCGCGGTGACGGACTATGACGACTACCATTTTGACACGGAAACCTGCACCGTGACATGGGCCTATACCCAGACATCGGAGCAGGTGCGGGAGGTGCTGGCGGTGCTGGAGCAAACCACAGCCGCCTGTATGGGTACCTTGCGCCAAGGCGACGGTGAGACTGCCCGGGCGCTGCTGCTGTATCACGCCCTGACGGAGCAGGCTGCGTATGATTATGACGTGTCCGGCATTTATGACGACGATCCGGCGGCGTATTGCTTCCGCACCAGCGGCTATGCGGCACTGGTGCTGCACAGCGGCATCTGCTATTCCTTCGCGCAGGCGCTGGCCTTTTTGTATACCCAGGCGGGGCTTGACTGCGCCGCCGTGATGGGGGATGGAGCTGCGGGCCGTCATATGTGGCTGATGGCTGCCGTTGATGGGAAGTGGTATTATTTCGACCCCACGTGGGACGTGGGCGGCGGCTGGTATTACTTCGGCATTACGGCAGAGGATCGGGCTACATGGGCCGGAGAATTCACCGACGGAACCTTGCTGGGACAGGACGCCGCGGAACTTGCCGATCTGTCTGACACACGCTTTTCCGCGATCAACTGCCGCTGGTGGACGGACATGACCATCGACCGGCAGGCGGGACAGGCGGTGTTTAGCGCCCCGGAAGGGGAGGAAACAGTTCTCCCGTTGAACTGAACAGTAAAAAACGAGACTGCAAACGCAGCCTCGTTTTTTATTTATTCTGCCTTGTTCTCGGAAACCTTATTACCCTCCTGCGTTTCCTCGGCGATGGTTTCGGCCTCCGCTTCCGCAGCGGGGACCTTCTCCACCACCACCTTGCTGTCGGACAGGGTCACCTTGGCGGTGTCGCCGGACTTGAGCTTGCCCTCCAGCATCTGCTCGGCCACGGCGTCCTCCACGGTGTTCTGGATGGAACGGCGCAGGGGACGAGCGCCGTACTCAGCGTCGAAGCCGTTCTTGGCCAGTGCGGCCACGGCGTCCTCATCGGCAGTGAGGGTGATGCCCTGCTGGGCCATACGCTTGCCGGTGATGGTCAGCATACGGTGGGCGATCTTCACAATGTCCTCCTCCGTCAGCTGACGGAACACGATGGTCTCGTCAATGCGGTTCAGGAACTCCGGCTTGAAGGTGCGCTTCAGCTCGGCAATCACCGCGTCACGGATGCGGGCGAAACGGGCGGCCTCGTCCTTCTCGGCGCTCTTATCGCTGCCGTCGAAGCCCAAACGGGCATTCTCGGCGGCGGTGATGTTCTTGGCGCCCACGTTGGAGGTCATGACGATGACGGTGTTCCGGAAGTCCACCCGGCGGCCCTGAGAGTCGGTGACGATGCCGTCCTCCAGGATCTGCAGCAGGATGTTCCACACGTCCTCGTGGGCCTTCTCGATCTCATCGAACAGCACCACGGAGTAGGGCTTACGGCGTACCTTCTCGGTCAGCTGGCCGCCCTCCTCATGTCCTACATATCCCGGAGGAGAACCCACCAGGCGGGACACGGTATGGCGCTCCATATACTCGGACATATCGATGCGGATCATGGCGTTTTCATCACCGAACATGGCTTCGGCCAGCGCCTTGCACAGCTCGGTCTTACCTACGCCGGTGGGACCCAGGAACAGGAAGGAGCCAATGGGCCGCTTGGGGTCCTTCAGACCCACACGGCCGCGGCGGATGGCGCGGGCCACGGCGGCGACAGCCTCGTCCTGCCCCACCACACGCTGCTGAAGGGCTTCCTCCAACTTCAAAAGGCGCATACTCTCGTCCTCTGTCAGACGGGTGACGGGAATGCCGGTCCAGCCGGCCACTACGTTGGCAATGTCCTCGGCGGTGACGGTACCGCGGTTCTGGCTCAGCTTTCTGCGCCAGTTGTCCCGCTCGATCTCCACCTGATCGGTGTAGTTCTTCTCAATATCACGAAGCTGGGCGGCTTTCTCGTAGTCCTGGGCGGCGATGGCCTCGGCCTTTTCCCGGCGCAGGGCGGCGATCTTTTCCTCCAGCGACTTCAGGTCGGGGGAGGCGCTTTCCGCCTTCATGCGCACCTGCGAAGCGGCCTCGTCCATCAGGTCGATGGCCTTGTCCGGCAGGAACCGGTCGTTGATATACCGGCGGGAGAGGGTCACGGCGGCTTCCAGCGCCTCATCGGTGATGGTCAGCTTGTGATGGGCCTCGTACTTGTCCCGCAGACCCTTCAGAATGGCCACGGTGTCCTCTGCCGTAGGCTCGCCCACGGTGACAGGCTGGAACCGGCGCTCCAGCGCGGCATCCTTTTCGATGTACTTGCGGTACTCGTTGAGGGTGGTGGCGCCGATGACCCGGATCTCACCCCGGCCCAGAGCGGGCTTGATGATGTTGGCGGCGTCCACGGCGCCCTCGGCGGAGCCGGCGCCCACGATGGTGTGCAGCTCGTCGATGAAGAGGATGACGTTGCCGTCCTTCTTCACCTCGTCCAGCGCGTTTTTGATGCGCTCCTCGAACTCGCCGCGGTACTTGGTGCCGGCCACCATACCGCTCAGGTCAAGGCTCAGAAGCTTTTTGTTCAGCAGCTCCTCCGGCACGTCGGCGGCGGCAATGCGCTGGGCAAGACCCTCGGCGATGGCGGTCTTGCCGACGCCGGGCTCGCCGATCAGCACGGGGTTGTTTTTGGTGCGGCGGGAGAGGATCTGCACCACACGCTGGATCTCCTTGTCACGGCCGATGACGGGGTCAAGCTTGCCCTGACGGGCCGCCTCGGTCAGGTCGCGGGTAAACTCCTCCAGCGTCTTGCCGGTCTTTTTGTTCTCCTTGTTGGGAGTGCCGGCGCCGCTGGTGACAGTATGGGGACTGGTCTCACTGAGCTTCTGCTGCACGGAGGCGTACATCTTCCGGGGATCCACGCCCACGGTGCGCAGGATGCGCACGGCCATATTGCTGCCTTCCCGCAGCAGACCCATCAGCAGATGCTCGGTGCCGATATAGCCGGCGCCCATCCGGTGGGATTCGCCCACGGCCAGCTCAATGACACTTTTGGCACGGGGCGTCAGGCCCTGGCTGGGCGCGTCGCCGGAGGTGCCCTGTCCCACGCTGCGCTGGAGGATACCGGTGATCATCTCGTCGGTGAGACCGTATTCGGACAGCACCCGGTGGGCGATGCCCTCCTCCTCCCGCAGCAGGCCCAGCAGCAGATGCTCGCAGCCCACATAGCCGTGGCCCAGATCCTGGGCGGCCTCCTGCGCCAGACGCAGGGATTCTTCCGCACGGGGAGTGAATTTATTCTCATTCATCAATGGTCACATCCTTTCGATTTCATGGCCTTACTGGGGGAGTTTTTTCAACTCATCCCGCAGGCGTGCCGCTTCCTCGTAGTTTTCACTGTCGATGGCGGCCTTCAGCTGGTTTTCCAGCGCGTTGCGCTGCCGCTCCTTCTGGAGCCGTGCCTGTTCGTCCCGGCCCACCAGTCCGGCGGGAACGGTGGGGTCTTCTTCGATGCCCGCGGCGGTCCGTGCCGCCTCCTCCAGCGGAGCGGGGAACTCGGTCATGCGGTTGGACAGCATACCGAAGTCCTCCAGCAGCGAGAAGGGATCGAAGAAACTGCGGCGAGAGGGACGGAGGGTTTGGTACAGCCGGTCGGTGTACCCCAGTTCCTCGGCGCATGCAGGGCACAGATGGACCTGTGTCACCTTGCCGTTGATGTTGCTCTGATAATAGAAGGTGGCTTCATTCCTGCCACAGCGTTCACATTTCATCAATCATAACCTCCTTTTGGAAAATCAAACCAAATGGATCAATACCTGCTTGAAAATATCGGCCCGCAGCATGTCCCGACCGGATCGGTCCACGCGGCGCAGCGCCCTGTCGCCAGTGGCTGCCAGCAGCGACTGTCCCGCCTCGGCGGAGATGGCCTCACTGTCTGCCAGATTCTGCACGATGGCCCGGGCGCTGGCGGCGTCCAGTTCGTCCCCGATGGAATTGATGACGTGCATCAGCAGCGTCTTGCGGTCTGTCCGCACCCGCGTGATGCGGATGTAGCCGTTGCCGCCCCGGCGTGACTCTACAATGTATCCATGCTCCGGAGAGAAGCGGGTGGACATCACATAGTTGATCTGGCTGGGCACACAGTTGAACCGCTGGGCCAGATCGCTGCGCTGCAGCTCCAGCACGCCGTCGGTTTCATCCAATGCCGACTGAATGAAGCTGGCGATCACGTCCGATATACCCATTTGCAAGACCTCCTCTAATTTGACTTTGCCTTTCTTTGATCTTTGAGCGTATCATACACCGTTTGCCCGACGATGTCAACAGGTAAATTTGACTTTTTTTGACCTTGTGTGTAAACAATTTATGAACAGGGGAAACGCAATTTCAGATTGCGGGAAAAATGAAGAAAAATGGTGATGGCAACTTTAAATTGCTGTACAAACGGGGCTTTGTCGGGTATAATAAAAGTGCTAAGAGATCTTTGCGCTTGCCGGCCTTGGCGCCTTTTGTCAATGACTTTTGCCATGGCTGACAAAAGCAGGCCGCATCGGAGAGCAAAACACACCTGTCAATTCATACCAATGTAAATAGCTTACACGATCGAAAGACTAACTATTAGAAGTCAAGCCTGAAATGAATGGATTGGCAAGAAAATGT
>CAMEER010000013.1 GCA_945915065.1 uncultured Clostridia bacterium
CCTTCATGATGGCGGTCACGTCGGCAAAGTCCAGATTGATAAAGCCGGTGTCCCGGATCAGATCGGAGATGGACTGCACCGCCTGACGCAGCACGTCGTCGGCGATCTCAAAGGCGTTGGCAAAGGTGATCTTCTGATCGGTGGCGAACTTCAGCCGCTCATTGGGGATGATCACCAGCGAGTCCAC
Organism: uncultured Clostridia bacterium; assembly: GCA_945915065.1. Classification (GTDB taxonomy): domain Bacteria; phylum Bacillota; class Clostridia; order Oscillospirales; family Oscillospiraceae; genus Vescimonas. The sequence goes on from CAMEER010000013.1 coordinate 188, forward strand.
CTTATCCTTCAGCTCCTCGATACCGGCCTCCGCCTGCTGGGCACGGCGGCGGCCCTCAAAGCCGAAAGGCTTGGTGACGACGCCAACCGTCAGCACACCCAGCTCACGGGCGATCTCGGCCACCACGGGAGCCGCGCCGGTGCCGGTGCCGCCGCCCATACCGGCGGTGACGAACACCATATCGGTCTCCTCCAGTGCCTTGCTGATCTGGTTGCGGCTCTCCTCGGCGGCCTTGCGGCCGATCTCCGGATTGGAGCCGGCGCCCTTACCGCCGGTCAGCTTTTCGCCGATCTGCAATTTATAGTTGGCGCTGGAAGCGTTCAGCGCCTGCTTGTCCGTGTTGACAGCGATAAAATCCACGCCCTGGGCGCCGCTGCGCACCATGCGGTTGACCACATTGTTGCCGCCGCCGCCGACGCCGATCACTTTGATATTCACAACATTTTCCACGCCTGTTTCAAGTCCAAAAGCCATGTTCGTTTCCTCCGGCAGAAATGGTATAAAAACGACAAATCGTCCGCTTATAGGTACTATATCTTGTATTATATTGCGGAACTTCCCTCAGGTCAAGTGCTAACGGCTTTTTTTCCAAAAAAGTTCGCCGTGGAGGGCTCAGCCGGGGATAAAACTGGCCTTTCCTTCCTGCGTCATGTCGATGGCGCCGACTTCATTGACCTCCAGACGCTCTACCACCGCCACCAGATAGTCCAGCTTATAATCGAAATCCGCATCCCGGCGGAAGGTCACATCGAACCGATCCAGATACCGGATCACCACTGAAGCGGCGTCACTCAGGTCGATGGACTGCACATCTGAAAGCATATCCTTATTCCGCAGCTGCCCCGTCACCGTCAGCAGCAGCCGGGCGGCGGCCTGCTGCTCCTCCGGCACCTGAATATCCGCGCCTACCTGGGGCGACTCCAGCGACAGCCCCTTGACCATGGCGTACTGATCGGCGCTGCCGACGGGCTTTGTGTCCACGATCTTGCCGTCGCCGGACAGCAGCCACAGCTTGCCCTCCTGTTGGATGGCGGCGGGAGCGGTACACTCGGTGACGACCACCACCAGAGTACCCGGCAGCTGGCGGCTGATGCGCACCGTTTCGATATAGGGCAGGGCGGAGGTGATCTTCTCCGAGACCTTGTATTTGTTCAGAAAGAACATGTTGTCGCCGGGGCTGATGCCGCCCGCCTCCACGATCTGATCGGAACTGTAGCGGCTGTTGCCAGCCACGGAAATGGTCTCCACCTTGAAAAACAGCGCCAGCGCCACGGCGATGGCGCCGCAAATGGCCGCAAAGACCAGCACTTTATACAGGAACGAGAACCGTCCCTGACGCCGTTTGCGATTGTACCTGCTTCGTCTGGCCATAGTGTATCCTTTCGACTCTGTTACGGCTCCGCGGTGCTGACCTCCGCGCCCAATGCGGCAAGGTCGCCGGCGATATCCTGATAGCCCCGCTGGATATAGTGTATGTTGTGTATTTGCGTGACGCCCTGTGCCTGCAGACCGGCGATCACCAGGGCCGCGCCGCCCCGCAGATCGGCGGAGCGTACCGCCGCGCTGTGAAGGTCCGTCACGCCGCAGACCACGGCTACCCGGCCCTCCAAACGGATCTCCGCACCCATCCGCAGCAGCTCCGGCACATGGCGGTAGCGGCTCTCGAACATGTTCTCCACGAACATGGTGGCGCCCTCGCTGCGCAGCAGCGCCGCCATCAGCAGCGGCTGCGCGTCGGTGGGGAAGCCGGGGTAGGGAGAGGTGCGCACCGGCGCAATGGCCCGCAGACGCCCGCTGCTTTCCAAAGTAATGGTATCGTCATCACATTGCAGGCGGCAGCCGGCCTGATGCAGCGCCGTGGTGACGGTGGCCAGATGCCGGTAATTGATGCCGGTCAGCGTTACCTGGCCGCCGGCAGCGGCCGCCGCGCACAGGTATGTAGATGCCGCGATCCGGTCGCCGATGCAGCGGTGGGTGCAGCCGTGAAGGGTACCCTTCCCCTGTACCGTAATCGAGGAGGTGCCCGCGCCGTGGATCTCTACCCCCAGCTTCTGCAAAAAGTCCTGCAGATCCGCGATCTCCGGCTCCCGTGCGGCATTGGCGATGACGGTGGTGCCCTCTGCGCCGCAGGCGGCCAGAATGGCGTTTTCCGTGGCGCCCACGCTGGGCAGGGTCAGCACGATGTCGGCGCCCCGCAGGCGGTTTGCCCGGCACAGCAGGCTCCCGCCGATCTCGTTGATCTCCGCGCCCAGCGTCCGCAGGGCGGTGAGGTGCAGGTCAATGGGCCGCGGTCCCAGCTCGCAGCCGCCGGGATAGGACAGCTCCGCCTGCCCGCAGCGGCTGAGGATAGCCCCCAGAAAGATGACGGAGGAGCGCATTTTCCGCATCAACTCCTCCGGGATGTCGCAGCGGGAGATGTGGGTGGTGTCCACCAGCAGGTCGTTGCCGTCCCATTGGGCGGTACAGCCCAGATGCCGCAGGATCTCCGCCGCCGTTTCCACGTCGCTCAGCCGGGGACACTCCGCAATGCGGCAGGTATCGCCTGCCAGAAGGGCAGCGGCCAGCACCGGCAGCACGCTGTTTTTGGCGCACTGTACCGCGATCCGGCCGTGGAGAGGGCGGCCGCCCCCGATCATCAGATAAGACATATCGCTCCGCCTTTCCCAATGGTTTTACCCATCCTATGCGGCGCGGAGCTTGCCCTGTTACAGCAGGGACATGAGGGTGTTGTAAATACGTTCCGTGGCGTCGGGGATGCCCAGACCGGCCATAGCCTTGGCCATGGCGCGGCGCCTGCCGTCGTCGTTCAGAATGGCGGCGGTCTCCTGATAGAGGGCGTCGCCGGTGGCCTGCTCCTCCGTCAGCACCACGGCGCCGCCGTGGGATTCCAGCATCCGGGCGTTCTTCTCCTGATGGTTGGCCACCACATAGGGGGAGGGCACCAGAATGGTGGGCATGCCCAGCGCCGTCAGCTCGCTGAGGGTGCTGGCGCCGGCCCGGCTGATGACCAGATCGGCGGCGGCCATGACCACGGACATGTCGTAAATGTACTGCCGCACGTCCAGCATGGGGCCGGACAGCCGGCGGCTCTCCAGTTCGCCGGACAGATGGGGCCAGTCGCTTTTTCCGGCGGCGTGGATGTGATGGAAGGGGAAACCGGCCTCCTGCTCCCGGGCAAAGAAGTCCAGCATCCGTTCGTTCATGGTGGCGGCGCCCAGACTGCCCCAGAAGGACACCACCAGCGGCTTATCATCGGTATAGCCCAGCTTCTGCCGGGCCTGCTCCTTCGTCAGGTCGAAGAAATCGCCCCGCACCGGCGTGCCGGTGACCACCACCTTGTCGGGGTGCTTGTAGTGATGACGGCAGTCCTCGAAGCCCACCATCACGCAGTTCACACAGCCCTCCAGCAGCTTGGTGGTCAGGCCGGGGATCATGTTGGACTCATGGACGGCGGTGGGGATATGCCGCCGGGCGGCGGCTTTCACCGCCGGATAGCTGGCGTAGCCGCCGGTGCCCACCACCAGATCCGGCCGGAACGACCGGATGACGGCGTCCGCCTCATGGCGGGAGGTCACCAGCGTTTTGGCGGTCTTGAAGTTGTGCCGCAGTCCGCTGGGAGACAGGGAACGGTGGAAATTGCTGACCTCCACCGCTGCGAAATCGTAACCGGCCTTCTCCACAAGACCCCGCTCCATGCCGTCGGGGGTGCCCACGAACAGCACGCGGACGACGGGATCCTTCGCCCGCATGTATCCCGCCAGCGCCAGCGCCGGATTCACATGACCGGCGGTGCCGCCGCAGGTAAAAATCACATTCATAGCCGTTGCTCCTTTTATCCGTTGCGCGGCGCGGGGATCTGCCGCGAGACGCTCAATACGATGCCCATTTCCACCAGCTGCAAGGCCAGCGCCGTGCCGCCGTAGCTGAAGAAGGGGAGAGAGATGCCGGTGGCCGGGACAAGACCCGTCACCACGGCGATGTTCAAAAACACCTGTAAGCCCAGATGGGCCATAATGCCCACCACCAGCAGCGTGCCGAACCGGTCACGGGCATGAAGGGCGATCCAGAAGCCCCGCAGCAGCAGCAGCGCAAAAATCAGCATGATGACGCACGCGCCGATCAGCCCCAGCTCCTCGCATACCACGGCGAAGATAAAGTCGTTGTGCTCCTCAGGCAGGTACAGGAACTTCTGCCGTCCCTTGCCCAGTCCCAGCCCCAGCAGACCGCCGGAGCCGATGGCGATCAGGCTCTGCACCATCTGATAGCCGCTGTCGCTCATGTCCAGCCACGGGTCGTGCCACATGGTGATGCGGCTGGCGCCGTAGGAGATGACGCCTTTTTCCACCAGCTTCACGAACAGCACCGCCACGGCGGCCACGCTGCCCACGCCGGCGCCGATGAGCCAGCCCTGTATGCCGCCCACCGCCATCATGATGGCGCCGGTGCCCACGATCAGGATCGTGCCGGACAGGTGAGGCTCCAGCAGCATCAGAATGGCAATCACGCCAAGAATCGCCGCGTAAGGCAAAATCCCTTCCCGCCATTGCAGCATTTTCTCCCGCTTCTTGGAGATGCTGTCGGCGAAATAGACGATGACCGCCAGCTTGGCGATCTCCGACGGCTGGAAGGTAAACACGCCCTCGATACCCAGCCAGCGGGTGGCGTTGTTGCTGGTGATGCCCACATGGGGGACGATCACCAGTATCAGCAGACAGATGGAGAAGATCAGCAGCATCCGGGCCGCGCCGCGCCAGCGCTGATAGTTGATCTTGCCCACCACGAACATGGCGAAAAGACCCAGCGCGGCGAAAATGCCCTGCCGCTTGAAGTAGTAAGCGGGGTTGGACCCGCCGGTCTCATAGAAGGCGGAGGGAAAGCTGGCGGAGAACAGCATCACAAGGCCGACACCCGTCAGCATCAGCGTCAGCAGCAGGAAGGGAACATCCATGCGCCCGCCCTTGGCGGCCAGAATATGCTTGCGTTCCACCGCCTTGCGTCGCATTTTTTCGGAATAACGGACAGGTCTTGGCTGCTGTGCCATGGTGTTCCCTCCTTCCTGATATGAGATATTCTCTGCGCGGAATATTTTGTCGCGCCGGAGCGCGAAACGATCTTACGCCGCCAAAAACCGCCCCGAGACCGCCACCACGGCCAGCAGGCAGAACAGCAGACTGACGGCGGTGAACACCGCCACCACCTTTTTCTCGCTCCAGCCGCACATTTCGAAGTGGTGGTGCAGGGGAGCCATCTTGAAGATCCGCTTGCCGTGGGTCAGCTTGAAATACGCCACCTGAATGATGTCGGACAATGTCTCGCAGATGTAGACAAAGCCCACCAGGATCAGGATCAGCGGCATGTCATAGGCGAAAGCCAGCGCCGCCACCGCACCGCCCAGGAACAGGGAGCCGGTGTCGCCCATAAACACCTTGGCGGGATAGTGATTATACAGCAAAAAGCCCAGCAGGCCGCCCAACAGCGCCGCGCTGAAGATGCTCAGCTGTCCGTAGTACGCCGGCAGCGCCGCCAGCACCGGCATGCAGCCCTCCCATGTGAAGAAGGCCGCCACCGGCAGCGTCACGCTGCTGGACAGCCCGTCGATGCCGTCGGTGATGTTGACGGCGTTGACGGTGCCCACGATGACAAAGGCGGCAAATACCAGATACACGCCCCAGCTCAGCACGATATGGGTGTTGAAAAAGGGAATGTACAGATTGGGGCTCAGCATCCCCTCATAGCGCATCAGGCACAGGAAGGCCACCGCCGCCGCCAGTTGCAGCAGAAACTTCTGGGGCGCCGTCAGTCCGGTGTTCTGGTGATGCTTCACCTTCTGATAATCGTCGATATAGCCGATGCCGCCGAACACCAGGGCGAACAGATAGACGTACAGGTGCTGGAAGTTTCCCGCCAGCATCCCGTTCCAGCCGCAGATGACGATGGCAACGCCGATGCCGATGATGAACATCAGTCCACCCATGGTGGGGGTGCCCTGTTTGGACATATGCCACTTGGGGCCGATCTCCTTGATGCTCTGGCCCGCCTTCAGGCGGACGAGAGCGGGGATCAGCAGTTTCCCCACCACGGCGGTAACAACAAAGCTGACGATGGCAGCCAAGATAATTTCCATGTGAACGACTCTCTTTCTTCTGCCCCGGAGGGCGTTTTCTCTGGTTTACCGCATTTCCTTCAGATGCTGGGCCACGATCTCCCGCTCATCCATGTGGAAATGCTGGTGATTGATCTCCTGGTAGTCCTCGTGCCCCTTGCCGGCCAGCACGATCACATCGCCCGGCTGGGCGTGATCCATGGCGTAGTGGATGGCCTTCACCCGGTCCGGCTCCACCGCGTAGGCGGTGCAGCCCTTCATCCCCGCCAGGATATCGTCGATGATGGTCATAGGCTCCTCGGTGCGGGGATTGTCGGAGGTAACGACGGAGAAATCCGCCAGCCGCGCCGCGATCTCTCCCATGATGGGCCGCTTGGTGCGGTCACGGTCGCCGCCGCAGCCGAACACCACCACGGTGCGGCCCTTGGCAAAGCCCCGCACCGACGCCAGCACGTTCTCCAGCGCGTCGGGCTTGTGAGCGTAATCGTTGAGGACGGTGAAGTCCATGCCGGGGGTGGGGATGATCTCCATGCGGCCCTTGACGCCGTGATTCCGGGCCAGCGCATCGGCGCAGTCGGCGATGGAAACGCCCAGATTCCAGCAGGCGGAGATAGCGTCCAGCGTGTTGTACACCGTGAAGATGGCGGGAATCCCCACATGAACATGGGCCCACTCGGTATCCGCCTGAGCGTCGTAGTCCACACTGCCGGCGTGGAGCTGGATGTTCTTGGCGGAGAGGTCCGCCTCACCCTTGGCACTGTAGCTGAAGGTGCGGCAGGGGCAGTGGGCCAGCAGCCGCTCATGCCACGGATCGTCGGCGTTGTAGATGGCCACGTCGCAGCGGTCGAAGAGGATCGCCTTGGCGTCGCAGTACGCCTCCATGGTGTGGTGGAAGTCCAGATGGTCCTGGCTCAGGTTGGTAAAGATGCCGATGGCGAACCGGATGCCGTATACCCGGTCCAGCGACAGGGCATGGGAGGAGACCTCCATCACCACATGGGTGCAGCCCGCGTCGGACATCTGGCGGAACAGCCGGTGCAGCTCGAAGGATTCCGGCGTGGTGCGCTCGGTGTGCAGCACCTGATCGCCGATCATGTTCTGGATGGTGCCCACCAGTCCTACCTTGGCCCCGGCCTTCTGCTCCAGAATGCTCTTGATGAGGTAGGTGGAGGTGGTCTTGCCGCTGGTGCCGGTGACGCCCACCATGGTCATTTCCCGGGCGGGATGATCGAACCAGTTGCCGCCCATCAGGGCCAGCGCCCGGCGGGAGTTGGCCACCTGCACATAGGGGATATTCCCCTCCGGCACACGCTCGCATACCACGCAGGCCGCGCCCTTTTCCGCTGCCATGGGGATAAACCGGTGGCCGTCCACCGCCTCGCCGCTGATGGCCACGAACACGTCGCCGGGAGCGGTGGAGCGGGAGTCATAGCTGACGCCGGTGATCTCCGCTTCCATATCGGCAGTGGCGGAAAGAATATCCAGCCCGTTCAACAGGTTCTTTAATTTCATGGAAGAATCCTCCTCATATCCTGTTTTTGGCGGCGCATACCGCCTCTTGTCAGTATAGCAGGCAAAAACTGCGCAGGAAAGACCGAATTATGCCTCTTATATGGCAAAAACTGCTCTTTCAGTCCCGGACGGTGGTATCGCCCAGCCGCACGGTGATGACGGTGCCGGCAGGCACCTCCGTTCCGGCCTCCAGATCCTGACTGAACACCAGCACGGTGTTGGATTCGGAGCTGGTGGTGCCGGTAAAGCGGAGCAGCAGTCCCGCGTTGGTGGCGGCAGTGTTGGCCTCGGAGGCCGTGCGTCCCACCAGTGAGGGCACTGTACACATCTTATCCGGTTTATCCACCCCGGCATACAGAACCACAGTGGATTTGCCGGGAATAATGGCGCCGCCCACGGGGGTCTGGTCGGTGATGGTCTCGCCGTCGCCCTCCACCTTGCAGGTGAAGCCCCGCTCCTTCATGCGATCCTCGGCCTCCTGCACGGACATGCCGATGACATTGGGCACGGTGGTGTCCACACCCATCAGCTCCTCGGCGCTGTAGCTGGGCTCAATGCCCAGATAGGGCAGGATCTCCTCCATGATATGGCTGGCGTAGGGAGCCACCATGTTGCCGCCGGACACATAGGTGCCGGTGGAGCGGCTGGGGGTATCCATGGTGATCAGCATCATGATCTGGGGATCGTCCGCCGGCGCGAAGCACAGGAAGGAGACCACCACGTCGCCGGTCTGGCCCTTATCGGCCGTACCGGTCTTGCCGCCGATGCGGTAGCCTGCCACCTGACCGTTTTTGCCGGTGCCCTTGGCCACCACGTATTCCAGGCATTCCCGCACGGTGGCGGAGGTCTCCTCGCTGATGACCTGCCGCACCGGGGTGTCGTCATGCTGCCAGATCACGTTGCCGTCGCTGTCGGTGATCTGCTGGGCAAAGTGGGGGGTGTAGAGGTAGCCGCCGTTGACGCAGGCCGCCTGAGCCGTGATCAGCGCCAGCGGCGTCACGGTGAAGTTCTGGCCGAAGGCGTAGCAGGCCAGATCCAGCTGGGTAAAATTGGCGTCCGCGGCAAACACGCCGGTGGCCTCGCCGCCCAGATCGATGCCGGTGGGGGACATGATGCCGAAGGAACGCATGTATTCATAGAACTTCTCCGTGCCCAGCTTCAGGCCGTAGGAGATGAAGGCCGGGTTGCAGGAGTTTCCCACGGTCTGCTCCAGGTTCTGCAGGCCGTGACCGGCCTTGCTGGAGCAGTGAATGGTCTGTCCGGAGATGGTCACCGCGCCGCTGCAGTTGACGGTGGTATTCTTGTCAATGAGGCCCTCCTCCAGTGCCGCCGCCAGCGTCAGGATCTTGAAGGTGGAGCCCGGCTCGTAGGTGTCGTTGAGGGCCTTGTTGCGCCACTGGATCAGCTGGGCGTCGCCGGTGTCGATCTCGCCCCGCTCAATGCGCTCCAGCAGCGTCTGGTCGGTGACGGTGGAGAAGTCGTTCAGATCGTAGTTGGGATAGGACGCCATGGCCAGGATCCCACCGTTGCGCACGTCCATCACGATACCGGTAGCGCCGTTGGCGGGGGAGAAGGCGTCGCACATGTCCTCCATGCCCTTTTGCAGGTAGTACTGCACCGTGGCCTCCAGCGTCACCTGCAGCTGGTCGCCGTCCTCCGGATCGAAGTACTGGGAGTACTCAAACAGCATGTCGTTCTGCTTGTTGTCCTTGGCGGTGACCACCAGACCGGATTTGCCCTGCAATTCCTTGTCGTACTCCGCCTCCAGCCCGTACAGACCGGTGTAGTCGGTGCCCACGAAGCCGATGACATGGGAGGCCAGATCGCTGTAGGGGTAGTACCGCTTGGCGTCGGTGGTCAGAAACACGCCCTTGACCTTGTGGTCGTTGATGTATTGCCGCACCTCGTTGGCCACATCCTCCTCCACCCGGTACTTCAGCACCTCATACATGGAATTGGTCCTGGCCATCTTTTTCAGGATGCCCTCCTCGCTGACGTCCAGGATATCGGCCAGTGCGTCGGCCAGAGTCTCCTTGGTCCAAGTCACGGGATTCTTTTCGTCGTTCAGCGCGTCGTTGATCTCCTTGGGAGACAGAAAGATAGTCTCCGCCGTGGAGGAGATGGCCAGAATATTGCCGGAGGCGTCATAGATGGTGCCCCGGTCGGCGTTGACCACGCTGCTGCGGGTCTGCTGGCTGACGGCCTTGGACTGCAGCTCCTCATGGCGGGTGATCTGCAGGGAATACAGCTTGAAAAACAGCACGATGAACATACCGATGCCCATAATAAGCATCAGCACGAAGGTGCGGGTCTGGATCACCCGGTTGGCCCGGCGGATGGATTCATCCTTCCGGTTGGGATTCTGGCGGTTTTGCGGCATGGCAGACTCCTTTTGCGGCAGTATCTAAAGGCCAAAGCAAGGAGCAAGAAATCACCTTCTTACTCCTTGCTGTTGCAATCTATACGGTGTGATCAGCGGAAATATTCCCAGATGAACTGGGCGCCGCCTTTGATAGAGGAAATGGCTTTCTCCACCACGCCCGGCTCATCGCCGTAGACCACGGCGGTATCGGAGCCGCTCAGGTCGATGTACTGGATCTGTCCCGAGGTGGGCTTGGACATGCCCGCCTCCTCGGCCGCCGCCTTGACGGTGGCCAAGTCGAAGGTCTTTTCGTATTCCGTCACCAGCGCCACGTGCTCCTCCTGCAGAGTAGTCAGCTGGTCCTTGATGGTGACCACGTGATTGGATACAACGGTCAGCTGCACATAGCCCAGCAGCAGCACCATTACCAGCGCGCACACCAGAACGATACCGCCCACCAGCAGGGGGGAGGGACGGGTCTTGGCCTGCGCCTGAGGGTGGCGGCGGGGCTGTACCTTGGGCTGGGGCGCACCGGAACGCTCCGGCATTTCACCGGCTTCCTCCAGCTGACGCTCACGGGCCAGCGTATCCAGATCATAGGCCAGAGAGCCATAGATCATTGTCATATTACGGCGGCGTTCGTCAGTCATGGGAAGCCTTCCTTTCTCTTTTTGGTATATCAAAGCTTTTCGGCCACCCGAAGCTTAGCGCTTCTGGCCCGGGGATTCTCGGTCAATTCTCCGTCGTCCGGCGTGATGGGCTTGCGGGAGATCAGCTTCATTTTCGGGGTCTTCCCGCATACGCATACGGGGAAATTGGGGGGACAGGTGCAGCCGGTGGCCAGCTCCTGCATGGTTTTCTTGATAATGCGGTCCTCCAGCGAGTGGAAGGAGATCACCGCCAGCCGTCCGCCTGTGTTCAGATGCTCTGCCGCGGCATTCAGCATGGGGGGCAGAGCGTCCAGCTCGCCGTTGACGGCGATGCGGATGGCCTGAAAGCTGCGCTTGGCCGGGTGCTGCTTTTCCCGCAGTGCCTGCGGCGGCATGGCGGACTTGATCACATCCACCAACTGCAGCGTGGTCTCAATGGGAGCCGTCTCCCGCGCCCGGCAGATGCCCTTGGCGATGGCGGGGGCGTAGCGTTCCTCGCCGTACTCGTACAGGATGCGCCGCAGCTCCTCATAGGGCCACCGGTTCACCACCTGATGGGCGTCCAGCGCCGCCGTGCGGTCCATCCGCATGTCCAGCGGCGCGTCGTGCATGTAGCTGAAGCCCCGCTGCGCGTCATCCAACTGGGGGGAGGACACGCCCAGATCGAACAGCATCCCGTCCGCGCCGGAGATGTTCAGCTCCTCCAATATTGCGCCGATGCGGTCAAAATTGCTGTGCACCAGCGTCACATGATCCATATAGTCCCGCAGCCGCTCCCGGGCGGCGGCGATGGCGGTCTCGTCCCGGTCAATGCCGATCAGACGGCCTGTGGTCAGCCGGCGGGCGATCTCCAGCGAGTGACCGGCCCGCCCCAGCGTTCCGTCCACATATACGCCGTCCGGCCGGATGGCCAACGATTCCAGACATTCCTCCAGCAGCACCGGACGGTGTCCGTAGGAGAGATCCTCCTGTACGTTGTGGGTCCATTCCATGGTTTACAGCCCCATTTCCGCCATAGCCAGCTCCAGTGAACCGTCGGCGAAGGCGGCGTTCTCGATCTCGGCCCAGCGCTGGGCGTTCCAGATCTCCACCCGGTCGAAGCTTCCGGTGACCACCACGTCTTTTTCCAGACCGGCGTACTGCCGCAGCTTCAGGGGCAGCAAAATGCGGCCCTGGGCGTCCGGCTCGCAGTCGGCGGCCAGCGCGAACATGGGGCGCAGCCGCTTCACATCGCTGTAATTCATGGTTTTCAGCTTGTCCATCACGGCGTTCCAGCTGTCGTCGGAGTATACCGACAGGCAGTGATCCTGTCCCACCGTCACATGGAAGGTGCCGCCCAGCTCCTCGCGCAGCTTGGCAGGGATGAACAGACGGCCCTTGGCGTCGATGGTGTGTGCGTATTGACCGGTCATGTTCCTCACCTCCTGCGGCACAGCGTCTCGGGCAAACCGTGGGATTTTCCACCACAAATAGGGATAATTTCCCCACAATTCACCACTACGCCATTCAGTATACATAAATCGCAGGGAGATTGCAAGGGCAAATTTTGTTGCAGCCACAAGGGTTTCACGGTACATTTTCCAGTATTTTCCTAAATTCGGGTTAACAATAAAACGTCTGTTTCAGTTTTGAAAACGCAAAAAAGTCCGGACACAATATCTTGTGTCCGGACTTTTAACAACCACAATATAAAAGGGTTTGTACAAAACAGAGAAATTTTACTATAAAAATTGTTGGATTTTACAAAACAAGCCCATGGAGGGGAGTAGCTTGTTCAGCTCTGGGGATTCTGCTTCTGCGCGTCCTGCTTCAGATGGTTCTGGGCCGCCTGCATCTGCTCCTGAGAGACGGCGCGGAACTGTGCGCGGGAGTTCTGTACCTCGGCCAGCGCGGTCTGGATGGCCTCCTCCGTGCGGCGCAGGGCGTCCTCGGTATAGGTGTTGGCCACCCGGTACAGCTCGCGGCTGCGCTCCTCGGCCCGGCGGATGATGTCGGCGCTCTTCTGCCGTGCCTGCTGGATGACCTCGCTCTCGGAGACGATGGTTTTGGCGTCCAGCTCAGCCTGACGCATCATCTTTTCCACTTCTTTTTTGGCACCGGCCACATAGTCATTGCGGGCGGCGATCAGTTCCTTGGCCTTTTTCAGCTCCAGCGGCAGCTTGGAGCGGATCTCGTCCAGGATATCCAGTGCTTCGTCCCGGTTGATGGTGCATTTTTCGGCGTTGAAGGCAACACTTTTGGCCTCGTCGATCATGTTATACAGCATGTCGATCAAACGCTGTACGTCCTTTTCTTCCATGTCAGCGGTCACATCCTTTCATCAATTCCTCCGCAACCGGTGCGGGTACATATTTTTCAAGGGGCTGGTGATACCGGATCATCTCCCGCGCCATGGTGGAGCTGAAATGCTCGAACTCCGCCCGGGCAGGCAGCAGCAGCGTCTCCAGTGCCGGGTCTATGCCCTGATTGATCCGGGCCATCTGCATTTCCGAATCGAAATCCGTCATATTGCGCACGCCCTTGATGATAATGTGGGCGTCCTTCTGACGGGCATAGTCCGCCAGAAGGCCGGAGAACAGCTCCGCTTCGGCGTTGGGAATGTGGGCGATGGATTTCCGGATCAGCTCCAGCCGTTTTTCCTGGGTAAACATGGGCTGCTTCTTGTCACAGTTGACCATCACGCACATATATACCTTGTCAAAGCACCGGGCGGCCCGGCTGAGAATGTCCAGGTGTCCCAGTGTGATGGGGTCAAAGCTGCCGGGATATATGGCGATCTTCATAGGGTGTCCTCGTTTCCGCTGCGGTGATAGACGCTCAGCTTGATCTTGCCATACCGGTACTGACGATACAGCGAATAGGGGGGTGCCAGCGCCGGCAATTCCGTTTCAACGGCACTTTCCGCCACAATTATACCATGTTCGCGGCAAATGTCAAATGCCGCGATGTCCTCCAGCGCTTTTCCCAGCAGGCCGGAGGCGTAGGGGGGATCCAGAAAGATGATGTCAAACTTCTCGCCGCTTTTGAGGTAGGCCATGGCGTCGCCGCTGCGGATCACCGCCCGGTCTGTCAGACCGCAGACCTCCACATTCTCCCGGATCAGCTTCACCGCGTCGGCGCGCTGGTCGATGAACACGCACTGCCGTGCGCCGCGGCTCAGGGCCTCGATGCCCAGCTGGCCCGTTCCGGCGAACAGATCCAGAACGCGCCGTCCTTCGATATCGAATTGAATGATGGAGAAGAGGCTCTCCTTCACCTTGCCGGTGGTGGGGCGGGTCTCCATACCCTGTAACTCCTTCAGGATCCTGCCCCGGGCAGAACCGGTAATGACTCTCATTCGCCTACCCCCCTCGGGTTGAATTGTTCAAAGATCACAAGGGCGCCGTCCTGCTCGGCAGTTTCCATGTCTTCTTTGGAGCGGATGGTCCAGCTGAATTCCTGGGCGCGATAGATGCTGCGGCACAGCCGCAGGGACAGGCACTTCCGGTCCTCAAAGCGGTAGGCAATGAAGTCCGGCCTTGTCCGGCAGTTCAGCAGCAGATTGCTCAGTACCCACCGCACCACGCCGGGCAGGTTTTCCCCGTCGCCGTGGCGGGCGAAGTTCTCCGAAAGCTGGCCCCGCACCACATCCGGCCGGTTTTCCCACAGCCACATGAGGCAGCGGGGGTCAAAGGACTCCATGCAGTAGGTGACATGGTACTTGTCCAGCAGCGCGCAGGCGGCTTCCGCCAGCGCCGCGGCGTTGCCCCGCTCCGCCTTCAGCTCCACGATCAGCGGCGCCTTGCCGGCGAAGATGGGCAGCACCTCCTCCAGCAGGGGGATGTGATGCTCGGTGCCCTCCAGCCGGTACTGCTTCAGCTCCTCCGCCGTCAGATCCTCCACCAGCACGTCCGCGCCCGCCGTCCGCAGCAGGGAAGCATCGTGGATCACCGCCAGATGGCCGTCCTTCATCAGATGCACGTCCAGCTCCGCGCCGAAGCCGCACTGTACGGCACGCTTGAAGGCGGGCAGGGAGTTTTCCGGGATGCGGGGCTTGTCATGATAGCCCCGGTGGGCGTAGTACCAGCCCTGAAACTTTTTCCAGTCCCGGCGGCGGCTGCACCGCAGACAGAGGATATACAGCAAAGCGATTAGAATAACAATTGCCAAAAGAAACCAAAACAGTTTCATATCAGTCGTTCTCCATATTTTCCAAAGCGTCCAGCCCCAGCTTGGCCTCCGGCTTGCTGTCGCCGTGGCGGACGAACAGCATGGTGACGAAGGCCAGCGCCACGAACACGGTGGCGTAGGGGAACAGTACCCCCATTCCCAGCTTGTCCATCAGAAGACCGGACAGCATGGGGGTGGCCACCTGCGCCGCCATGGAGGCGGTGTAGTAAAATCCGGTGTACTTGCCCACGCTGCCGCCGCTGCACAGCTCCACCACCATGGGGAAGGAGTTGACGTTGATGGTGGCCCAGGCAATGCCTGCCAGAGCGAACATGACGTTCATCAGCAGGGTGGGACTGTCCGCTCGGAGGAAGCCCGCCACGCCGAAGGCGACGGTCAGCATGATGACGCCGGCCTGAATGGCCCGCTTGCGGCCCACCCGGCTGGAGATCAGGCCCACCGGCAGATAGGATATGATGGCCGCCGCCTGGGCGATGATCAGCGTCAGGTTGTAGTCCTTGTGAAGGATGTTGCTGGCATAGACCGAGTATTTGCTGGTGACGGCATTATAGCCGAAGAACCACAGCACGATACTCAGCAGAATAAAGATCAGGGACTTCACCTCGCCGGCGGTCAGCTTGTGTTCCTCACCGGCGGCCTCGTCCCCGGCAGCGTCCTCCACGCCGCAGGCCACGCTGTCGCGCTGCATTTGCTCGGCCCATTCCGTCTCCCGGACGGTCAGCATAAAGACCACCAGCGCCGCCAGCATAATGGCGGCGATCACGCCGAAGTAGCCGGTGTAGCTCATCAGGGAGTTGCGCACGGCGGAGGTGGCGAACACCATGCCCAGTACCAGCACCAGAATACCGCCGGCGGAGCCCATCAGATTGATAACGGCGTTTGCCTTGGACCGCAGGGGTTTCATGGTCACGTCCGGCATCAGCGCCACGGCAGGGGAGCGGAAGGTGGCCATGGCCACCAGAATCACCAGCAGCACGGCGATGAAGAACACCAGCGTGCCGGGATGCTCCGCCGTGACCTGCCAGGCGTAGGCCTGCCGGGCGGGTGTCACATAGTTGGTGTAGTCCGGATTGGTGACGGTATTGCCGCTCTCGTCGGTGATCTGGCTGCGGATGGCGGTGAACTGGCTCTCGGTGAACGTCTTGGACAGCACGAACTTCTCACCGTGCGGGGTGATCAGCTGCTCGTCCGCCTGGCTTTCATAGATGGCGGTGAGGGCGGCGGGATCGTCGATATCGGCGGCGGTGCCCAGATGCTTCAGTTGGGCGTTGTCGATAAAACTCAGGCAGATCAGCGCCACGGCGGCCACCAGTGTGCCCAGCACGATGAAGGGAGTGCGCCGTCCGCTGCGGTGGGTGCATCTGTCGGAGATGGCGCCGAACAGGGGCAGCATAAACAAGGCCAGCACGTTGTCCGCCGCCATGATCACGCCGGACCAGGTCTGGCTCATGCCGAACTTGTTGGTGAGGATCAGAGGAATGGTGTTGTCATAGGCCTGCCAGAAGGCGCAGATCAGGAAAAAGGCAAAGCCCACCAGAATGGTGCGTTTGTAGTTGAGTTTCATGATGCATTCTCCCCCAAAATGTGATAGATCTGCGCGATGTCCTTATAGACCCAGGTGGGATTCAGACGGTATTTCGCCATATCGCCCATTACCCCCTCGCCGCTGAGGACGAAGATACTGTCAATGCCGGCGTTGATGCCGCAGGCCACATCGGTATACAGCCGGTCGCCGATGACCACCGCCTGCTGCGGCGCGAAGCCTGTCCGCTTCAGCGCCAGACGGACCATCTCCGGCTGCGGCTTGCCCAGAAAGCGGGGCGTTTTGCCGGTGGCCCGGTGCAGCATCTCACACACGCTGCCGCAGTCGGGAACGGAGCCGTACCATGTGGGACACACCCAGTCGGGGTTGGTGGCCAGCCACGTCACGCCCCGATTCAGCAGAATGCAGCTGTCCTCCAGTTTCTGAAAGGTCAGCTCCGTGTCAAAGCCGCTCAGCAGCAGGTCGATATCGTCCGACAGCACATCCGTCACGTCCACGCCCGCCTCTTTCAGCTGCCGCTTCAGCGACGCCGTACCGGAGACGTAGCATTTCTGTCCGGCGAACTCCGTCAGCAGCGTGTGCTCCGCCGCGTCGGCGGAGGTCATGTAGTCCGACAGTTCCGTGGCGATGCCCATGCGTCCCAGCTTTTCCCTATACCCCTCCACGCCACGGGAGGAGTTGTTGGTCAGAAAGAGATACCGTCCGCCCCGGCGGCGGATCAGGGACAGAAACTCCGGCACCTTGGGAAAGAGTCGGTCGTCCAGATAGAGGGTGCCGTCCATATCCAGCAGAAACAGCCGTTTGCCGGCCAGCGACGCCATAGCCTCGCCTCCTGTGCATACATATAAAATAACAGTATACAGAATAGCACAAGCTGCCGCATATGGCAAGATTTTGTTGCGGTTTCGTACAAAGAGGCTGCCGCGCCCCGGCGGAGGAAATTGTCCCGCCATACATATTCTCCCCGCCGCTCCATATACTACCGGAAAAATGTGAGGTGAACCAAATGGAAATGCACAGAGTCGGGCGGACGGTGGCGTTTTCCGGCGGCGTCAGCGTGCTGTCTTGGGGCAGCATCGGCGGCAAGCTGGAGGGTCAGGGGCCGCTGGGCAGTTATTTTGACGAGATCGAGGTGGACTCCTTCTGCGGACAGGCCAGTTGGGAGAAGGCGGAGTCCATCTTCCAGCAGCGGGCGCTGGGTCATGCCCTGCAGCGTGGCGGCATGCAGGCAGAGGACGTGGATCTGGTGCTGGCAGGCGACCTGCTGAACCAGTGCGCCGCCAGCTCCTTCGCCCTGCGCAATCAGCCCTTCAGCGTAGGCGGACTGTACGCCGCCTGCGCCACCATGGGAGAGGGACTGGCGCTCTCGGCCATGCTGCTGCAGGGGGGCGCGGTGGGAACGGCGGGGGTCGTGACCTCCTCCCACTACTGTGCCGCCGAGCGGCAGTACCGGATGCCGCTGCCCTACGGCTGCCAGCGGTGTCCCACCGCCCAGTGGACGGCCACCGCCTCCGGCTGCTGTATTCTGGGCCGCTCCGGTGACGGGCCGTATCTCACCCACGCCACCATGGGCCGGGTGGTGGACATGGGCGTGGACGACGAGTGCAACATGGGCGGCGCCATGGCGCCGGCCGCCATCGACACGCTGGAGACGCTGTTCCGGGATACCCACACCGGCCCCCGGGACTACGACCTGATCGTCACCGGCGATCTGGGCGCCGTGGGCCACAGTGTGGTCAAGGACCTGATGGCCCGGGACGGCTTTGACATGGACAGCCGCTATACCGACTGCGGCCTGCTGCTGTTTGACAGGCAGAAGCAGGATATGCACGCCGGCGGCTCCGGCGCGGGGTGCAGCGCCTCGGTGCTGTGCTCCTATCTGCTGCCGGGGTTGAAAAGCCGCCGCTGGAAGCGGATAATCTTCGCTCCCACCGGCGCGCTGCAAAGCCCCACCACCGTCTTTCAGAAGGAGACCATGCCGGCGGTGTGCCACGCGGTGGTCTTCTCCGCGGAACGATAAGGAGGTCACGGAAATGGATTATCTATGGTGCTTTCTCTGCGGAGGCCTTTTGTGTCTCATCGGTCAGGTGCTCATCGACCTGACGAAGCTGACCCCTGCCCGCATCCTGACAGGCTATGTGGTGGCAGGTGTTATTTTGCAGGCGCTGGGGCTCTATCAGCCGCTGGTGGACTGGGGCGGCGCCGGAGCCACCGTGCCTTTGACGGGCTTTGGCTATTCGCTGGCCAAGGGCGTGGCCAAGGCGGTGGGGGAGAAGGGACTGCTGGGGGTCATCACCGGCGGCCTGACGGCCACGGCCGGCGGCATCGCCGCGGCGGTGGTGTTCGGCCTGTTGATGGCGGTGCTGTTCAAGCCCAAAGAAAAGCGTTGACAAATACCCTGTGGGGGTATATAATAACCTTATCCTATGATACCCCCGGGAGGTATATGATATGAGCGCTTGCTGCCAACACAAAACGAAACACCGCTCCCCTGAGGAGCAGAAGAGCCTGACCAACCGCCTCAGCCGCATTGAGGGACAGGTGCGGGGCCTGCGGGAGATGCTGCAGAAGGACGCCTACTGCACGGATATTCTGGTGCAGGTGTCCGCCGTCACTGCGGCGCTGAACAGCTTCAGCAAGGAGCTGCTGGCCACCCATATCCGCACCTGCGTGGCGGACGGTATCCGGCAGGGGGACGACGGGGTCATCGACGAACTGGTGACCACGCTGCAAAAGCTGATGAAGTAGGGAGGCGGCGTAATGCAGGAAAAATTCGTGGTGACCGGCATGACCTGCGCGGCCTGCTCGGCCCATGTGGAAAAGGCGGTCAGCCAATTGCAGGGCGTGGATTCTGTGGCGGTGAACCTGATGCTGGGCTCCATGCTGGTGGACTATGACCCGGCGCAGGTGACGGCACAGGCCATCGTCTCGGCGGTGGAAAACGGCGGCTACGGCGCGAAGCCGGCGGCCGATGCGGAAAAGCAGGATACCCGCCGGGCACAGCAGGAGGCCCTGGGCAGAATGCGCCGCCGTCTGGTGTGGTCCATC
Source organism: uncultured Clostridia bacterium (assembly GCA_945915065.1). Taxonomy (GTDB): domain Bacteria; phylum Bacillota; class Clostridia; order Oscillospirales; family Oscillospiraceae; genus Vescimonas. The sequence continues at coordinate 19,576 of CAMEER010000013.1, forward strand.
GTGTGCCTTGTGCCGCTGTTTTATATCAGCATGGGCCACATGATGGGCCTGCCCCTGCCCGCCTTTCTGACCCGCAGCTACCTGACTCACGCCCTGGCGCAGCTGGTGCTGTGCGTGCCCATCCTGATCCTGAACCGCAGCTATTTCACCGTGGGCTTTTCCCAGCTGTTCCGCCGCAGTCCCAATATGGACACGCTGGTGGCGCTGGGCGCCGGCGCGGGACTGGTATACAGCCTCATCGAAATGGGACGGCTGGCAGCGGGGCAGGTGTCCGGTATGCCGGAGCTGTACTTTGAGTCGGCAGGCATGATCTGCGCGCTGGTGACCGTGGGCAAGTATCTGGAGGAGCGCAGCAAGGGCAAGACCACCGACGCCATCTCCGCCCTGCTGGCGCTGGCGCCGGACAGCGCCGTGGTGAAGCGGGACGGCGCGGAGGTCACCATTCCGGCGGAGGACATCCGCAAGGGTGATATCGTGGTGGTGCGTCAGGGGGGCAAGATCCCTGTGGACGGCGTCGTCACCGCCGGCGGCGGCTCCGTGGACGAATCCGCCATCACCGGCGAGAGCCTGCCGGTGGAAAAGGCGGTGGGTGATGCCGTCACCTCCGCCACCGTCAATCAGAGCGGCTATCTGGAGCTGGAGGCCACCCGTGTGGGGGCGGACACCACCCTGTCCCAGATCGTGAAGCTGATGGAGGAGGCCTCCTCCAGTAAGGCGCCCATCTCCCGTCTGGCCGACAGGATCAGCGGCGTGTTTGTGCCGGTGGTCATGGCCATCGCAGTGCTCGCGGCGCTGCTGTGGGGGCTGGTGGGCGGCATGAGCGTGCAGTTCTGCCTGTCGGTGGGCATTGCCGTGCTGGTGATCTCCTGTCCCTGCGCTCTGGGCCTTGCCACGCCCGTGGCCATCATGGTGGGCACCGGCAAGGCGGCGGAAAACGGTATTCTGATCAAATCCGCCCAGTCGCTGGAGCTGATGGGCCGTGTGGATACGGTGGTGCTGGACAAGACCGGCACCGTCACCCAAGGCAAGCCCCGTCTCACTGACTGCCTTGCCGCGCCGGAGGTCACGGAGGAGGAGCTGCTGTGCGTGGCGGCCAGCGTGGAGCAGCCCAGCGAGCATCCTCTCAGCCGGGCCGTAACGGAGGCCGCCGACGAGCGGAACATTCCCCTTTGTGATGTGGCGGATTTCACCGCCGTGCCCGGCGGCGGTGTGCGGGCCCTTCTCCATGACCGGACCATCTATGCCGGCAACGCCCCCTACATGCAGGAAAAGGGCGTGGATATCGCCCCCTTTGCCCCGCAGGCGGGCCGGTGGGCCGATGACGGCAAGACGGTGCTGTACTTTGCCGAAGAGGGCCGTTTGCTGGGCCTTATCGCCGTGGCGGACACCGTCAAGCCCGACAGCGCCGCCGCCATCGCCGCCCTGAAGCAAAGGGGCTGCCGCGTGGTGCTACTGACCGGCGACAATGCCCGGACCGCCAACGCCATCGCCCGTCAGGTGGGGGTGGATCAGGTGATCTCTCAGGTGCTGCCCCAGGACAAGGCCGCCTGCGTGGCACGGCTGCAGCAGGAGGGCCGGCTGGTGGCCATGGTGGGCGACGGCGTCAACGACGCCCCGGCGCTGGTGCAGGCGGACGTGGGTCTTGCCATCGGCGCGGGCACCGATATCGCCATTGAGTCGGCGGATATCGTGCTGATGAAGAGCAGCCTCGCGGACGTGGCCTCGGCGGCGGAGCTGTCCCGGGCCGTGCTGCGGAACATCCGGCAGAACCTGTTCTGGGCGTTCTTTTATAACAGCGTGGGTATCCCCGTGGCGGCGGGCGTGCTGTATCCGTCGCTGCACCTGCTGCTCAATCCCATGATTGCCGCCGCCTGCATGTCCCTCAGCTCCGTGTGCGTGGTGTCCAACGCGCTGCGCCTGCGGCTGTGGAAGCCCAGACTGAAAAGCGTATCCGGCGCCGCACCGTCTGCGGCGGAACATAAAACCATACCCAATGAGGAGGAACCGACTATGAAAAAGACTGTGACCATCGAAGGCATGATGTGCGCCCACTGCGCCGCCCATGTGGAAAAAGCCCTCAACGCCCTGCCCGGCGTGAAGGCCACCGTGGATCTGGCGGCCGGCACCGCCGCCGTGGAGGGCGACGCCGCGGACGACGCCATCCGCGCTGCCGTTACCGAGGCGGGCTACACCGTCAAGGACATCCGCTGACCGGATGTGACGGCCATCTCCGAGCGGGGATGGCACGCGTAAAACAGCGAGCCACGGCGATCGGATCTGCCGCGGAAAGAGAGCAAGCGCCGCGTCCTCGCAGGGGCGCGGCGCTTGCGCGATTACAGGAAAAGTCCTGCCCTTTTGCGGACAGGGTGCTGCTGTGTCAAAGAAAAAGCCGCCCAAAAGGTGTCGCATCGTCAAAATTACTATTGACATTTAATTTTTAATAGGATATAATCCTATTAAAGAAACAGAACAGAAGAAAGGGGTGAGGTACCGTAAAACGCAATACGATTCAAAGAGCGCTTACGCTGGCCGCGGTGAAGAAGCTAAAGTGTCACCCCACAGCGGATGAGGTGTACGCGCAGGTTTCGGCGGAACACCCCACCATAAGCCGCGGAACGGTGTACCGGAACCTGAATCAGCTGATGGCGGACGGGGAGATCATCGGCGTGGCGCTGCCGGGCAGCGCGAATCATTTTGACGACCGGCGTGACCGTCACTTCCATGCCCAGTGCCTCAAATGTGGCAGTGTCTTTGACATGGATCTGGAGAGTATCCCGGATCTCAGCCGGCAGATCAAGGATCCGCACGGATTTGCGTTCAGCGGATATGACATCATTTTCAAAGGATTCTGTACGGAGTGCCAAAAAGACAGATAACCCAATCAAATTTTAATATGAAAGGAAATCAAGACGATGAACAAGACAACGAAGTACGCGGGAACCCAGACTGAGAAAAACCTGATGGCGGCCTTTTCCGGCGAATCGGAAGCCCGGAACAAGTATACCTACTTTGCCTCCGTTGCCAAGAAGCAGGGCTTTGAGCAGATCGCGGCGCTGTTTCTGAAGACGGCCGAGAACGAGAAGGAACACGCCAAGCTGTGGTTCAAGGAGCTGCAGGGCATCGGCGACACGGCGGAGAACCTGCTGTCTGCCGCTGAGGGCGAGAACTACGAGTGGACGGATATGTACGACGGTTTTGCCAAGACCGCCGAGGAGGAAGGCTTCCCTGAGCTGGCCGCCCGCTTCCGTCTGGTGGCCGCCATTGAGAAGCACCACGAGGAGCGCTACCGTGCGCTGCTGCACAATGTGGAGATGGCTGAGGTCTTTGCCAAGAGCGAGGTCAAGGTATGGGAGTGCCGCAACTGCGGCCATATCGTGGTGGGTGAAAAGGCCCCTGAGATCTGCCCCACCTGCAACCACCCCCAGAGCTATTTCGAGATCCACGCGGAGAACTATTAAGCCGCGAATCAAACAAAAGGCAGGCAAGAGCAACCGCTCTTGCCTGCCTTTTTGCAGCAATGAACCACCGTATTCTTACAAATGCTCCTCCAGCCAGCGGGCGGCGAAGTACGCATACGCGGCGCTGCCCCGATACAGGATGCTGTCGTCGAAGGTCACCTTGGGATGGTGCTGGGAATAGGCATACCCCTCCTTGGGGCTGCCGGCGGACAGAAACATTCCCACGGTGGGGACCTTGCAGCTGACGAAGGCGAAATCCTCGCTGCCGCCGCCCACCTTCGGGCCGCCCAGCGCCGCCATGGACATGGCGCCGTCGCCCAGCAGCTCCTTCATATAGCCCAGTCCGCACTCTGACAGCGCTCCGTCTGCCAGCATCGGCGGGCAGAAATCAAAGAAGTCCACTGTAACCTCGGTACGCATGGCGCCGCCCACGCCCTGAGCGATCTCCCGGATGCGGGTCTTGATCTTTTCGTTCACCGCCAGGTCCGCCGTGCGGATGGTGCCCCGCATTTCCGCGGTGTCCGGAATGATGTTGGACGCGTCGCCGGCACGGAACATGCCGGTGGTAAACACACCGAACTCATCCGGGCCCAGTTCGCGGCTGCTGATCTCCTGCAAGGCCAGATGGATATGGGCGGCTGCGGTGATGGGGTCAACGGAAACGTGGGGCATGGCGCCGTGGCCGCCCTTTCCCTTCACCACGATCCGGTATTGCTGGCAGGACGCCATGCCGCTTCCGCCTTCGGGCACCAGCACTATGCCGGAGGGAAGCGGCAGTCCCGGCACCACATGGATCATCACGGCCGCGTCCACATGGGGATTTTCCAGCACGCCTGCGCCGATCATATCGTCGGCCCCCTGAAACAGCTCCTCGGCGGGCTGGAACATCAGCTTGACCGTGCCCTCCAGCTCATCCTCATGGGCTTTCAGCAGTCTGGCGGCGCCCAGCAGCATCGCCGTGTGCATATCATGGCCGCAGCCGTGCATTCTGCCCGGCGTTTCGCTGCGATACTCCACCTCCGCTTCTTCCTCGATGGGCAGGGCGTCCATATCCGCACGGATCAGGATCGTCCGGCCTTCCTTTTTGCCGCCGGCCAAGGCCACCAGGCCGCATTTGCCGCACTCCTGGGGTGTGTACCCCATTTCCGTCAGGTGGCGCTTGACGAGGGCTTTTGTCTCCTGCAGGTCAAAGCCTGTCTCCGGATGGCGGTGAATGGTGCGGCGGCACTGCAGCAGCTCCGGCTGAAGCTGTTTTGCCTCCTGTAAAAGATCCTGTGCAACCATAAAAAATGACCTCTTTTCCTACTGATTGTTGTCAATGCCTGACGCGGTTCACAATGAGGGGCGGTGCCGCCGCACCGCCCCTTTTCGACGCTGTGACCTGCCGCGCATTATAATACTGTCATACATGAGTATTTCCGGCGAACTGTCGGCATATTCTCCCATATGGAGAGAGCCTGACCGTTGGGCGGTCAGGCAGTCGGATCGAAATAGCTTACCTCGCCGTTTTGAACGGCGTTCTTTCCCTGAGAGATGGCGGAACGCAGTGTATTCAGGTCAGGCGGAATGTCCTGGGGACAAACCAGCGTTCCGGTTTTTTCCTCCATTTCGTAGTTCTCCAGAATGACTCTGGAGGCGGTGACTCTGGAGCGCATGGATGTGTGGCAATGGGCGGTGAACATCTGCAGCAGGGAATGCCACGAGCTGCCGTGATGGCCGCTCATGAGGAACAGCAGCTCCTTCTTTTCCGCTGCCGACGATTGCCGGATCAGCAGGATCAGCGCTTTTTCGACTGCGTCCTCATTGTCGAAGGCCTGCGGCGTTCCGAAGGTGTCGGGGTAGAGGAATGCCAGATAGTAGGGCATGGGATTCAGCCCCAGCACACGGAACCACTCGCAGCCCTGAAACAGGTCGGGGGAGCTGGTACCCTTCTCCCAGTTCTGAATGGTTTTTTTGGACACCCCCAGACTCAGCGCCATATACTCCTGTGATTTTTTTGCGTCAGCCCTTGACTGCCACCAAATTTTGGAAAAGCGTTTTACCCGGTCAATTCTGGATTCTTCGATCATGTTTTCCTCCGTCGTTTTTGTTTATTATAAGCAAATTCCTTCTCCATATTTCTTGGCGGAGGAGAAAAAATTTTCTTCCCTTTTCCGAAAAAAATCAGCGCGACCAGAGAGGCGCACAAGCAGGAAAAAAGCAAGCCGTTATTTTCGGCGTCTATTTGCTTCAAAAAAGGTAACTTACGCATCCTGACAAAAAAACTGAGTGCGAGTACCATACATTTTAGACAATTTTACAGGAAAACAAAGGCTTTGTCAACGGGGAGAGAGAAAGAAAATGGATTATTGGCAGTATAAAACGCAGTTGGAACAGCGGTATCATCCTGAGCGCGGCCATTACAGCACCTACATGCTGCTGGCAAGACGGCGAATACCAACCGGTTGGGAGAAAATCGAGATCATACACGACGTCACCACAAAATACCATCTGGCCAAAAAGATCGCCTCCTTATGTACCAAATACCAGGCGTCACCCAAATACATGCGGGAATTTCTGGAGGGGAAGTCCCTGTAGACCGGGCGATGCAGAACGGCAAAAAACGGGTCTCGCTCAGAGACCCGTTTTTTGCTGAATGAGGTGAGAAACTTACAATGGTACAATGAGGGGGATGTTACTCCGCCTTGGCAGCGGTCTTCTTGTTGCGGCTGAGTGCCTTGATGCCCTCCACCACCAGAACGATGGCCAGAACCACCAGCAGCACAGCGATGATGCCGCGGATGTAGAACCACACCACGCCCTGACCGCCGGCGATGATACCGGTGATCTGTGCCTTGATGGTGAATGCCAGAGAGGTCAGGGTCACCACCAGCATGAAGAACATGGGGAAGTAGAACATCTTGTTGCTGCGGCCGATCTTGCCCAGCCAGCAGCACACAGCCAGCAGACCCAGAGCAGCCAGCAGCTGGTTGGCAGCGCCGAACAGAGCCCAGATCTTGGCGTAACCGGTCATGCCCAGCGCAACGCCGGCCACAACGGTGATAGCGGTGGCAACATAGGGATTGGTAATAACCTTCTTCCAGCCGGTCAGATCATCGCGGGTCTGGCCGGGCTCCAGGAAGAACTCCGCGAACATGTAACGGGCCAGACGGGTGGCGGTATCCACGGAAGTCAGGCAGAAAGCGGACACGGCCAGGATCAGCATGGAGTACACCACATTGTAGCAGCCGGCGCCGAAGACCTTGGAGAACATGGAAGCCAGACCGGTGGCGAACACGACGGTGGGGGTAACGGTGGTGCCGGCAGCATACTCTTTCCAGATGTAGCCGACAGCGCAGACAGAGATCAGAGCCAGAGCGCACTCGATCAGCATGCCGCCGTAAGCGATGGGCTTGGCATCCTTTTCCTGATCCAGCTGCTTGGAGGTGGTGCCGGAACCGACCAGAGAGTGGAAACCGGACACAGCGCCGCAGGCGATGGTCACGAACAGAGCGGGGAACATATAGCCCAGGGAGGTGCCAGTGGGAGCCAGGGTATCCTTGAAGCCCAGGAAAGCGGGCATATCCACCACGGGATGCGCGCCGATGATACCCACAACAGCCAGCACCATCATGCCGTACAGCAGGAAGGAGCTCAGATAGTCACGGGGCTGCAGCAGGATCCACACAGGCGTGACGGATGCGATGGCAATGTACAGACCCACGATGATCATCCACACATTGTAGCTCAGATAGATGGGGTGCCAGTTCAGACCGATGACCATGCAGATCACGATGCCGGCCACGCCGATAACGGTGGAGATGCCCAGAGGCGCGTTGCGGCGATAGACAAAGAAGCCGAACAGGATGGCCAGCAGGATGAACATGATGGAGATGATGGCGGTGGAGGCATTGGCGGCGGAAGCAGCCTGATCCAGCACGCCGTCCACATAGGTGGCCTTGAAGGTGTTGGAAACGATGGAGGCGAAAGCGGCCACCACCAGGATCAGGGTCAGATACGCGAAGGTGATGAACAGCTTCTTGGCTCTGGCGCCGATGGCGTCACCGATGACCTCACCGATGGACTCACCCTTGTGGCGGATGGAAGCGAACAGGGCGCCGAAGTCATGCACGCCGCCGAAGAAGATACCGCCGATCAGGACCCACAGCATCACGGGGACCCAACCGAACACAGCGGCCTGAATGGGGCCGTTGATGGGGCCGGCGCCGGCGATGGAGGAGAAGTGATGGCCCATCAGCACAGGAGCCTTGGCAGGGCAGTAATCCTTGCCGTCTTCCATGGTATGAGCGGGAGTAATATGGGAGTTATCCACACCCCACTTCTTGGCCAGCCAACCGCCGTAGAAAATATAGCCTACGACCAGAACGGCACAGCCAATGATCAGGAACAAAGCAGCATTCATAAAGCTCTCTCCTTTCTGAACAATTTTTTCTTTTGCTTATGAAACAGGCCTCGGTTGAGAACCTGTGCTGCACTGTGTCCGCTGCGGTTGGTGCTGACCGATTCTTCCGACAGCACCGCCAGAGCGGTATGAAAATCCATCCAGCCCCAATAGGACATGCGGAAGCTTTTATAGAGCTTGCAGCGCTTCAGCGCTTTCCGCGCCTCCTCGTCGCAGCTGTCGCAGACGAACAGGGCCGTGATGTAGGTGTACATGTGATTGGGGCCGGGCTTGACACGGGCCATGCCTTTGTCATAGGCCAGTTTTTCACAGGCGTCGTAGATCTCCTTCGTCAGGTGGGGCACGCTGAACAGATAGACATACTCAAAGCTGTTGGCTTCCCAGAGCTTGGCTTTTTTGGACAGCACGTATTTGGAACTGTATGCATAAAAATCCATCTGGGCGGCCAGCGGCAGCTCGTCCTCACCACAGAGCTGCACATCGAAAGTGCTCTGATAGATCTCGCACAAGCGCTGCACGGCATCTTCCCGTGTCATTCTGCTCCACCGTCCTTTCCCTGTATGCGGCAAACGCGCCGCCGCAGTTCTTTCGCGGTTTTAAGCGCAAAAGAAACTAAGGAGAAAAGTTATATTTTCTCCTGACGAAAACGTTACCGATATCTGAAAAATCATGTTCCATACTATACGCCTGTTGATTTTGAATTGCAAGACGGAAAAATTCACAAGATTTTCACAGAAAGTTTATCTATTTTTTCTGTCAACTCCATATTGAATTTATCAATAAGCAGTGATAAAATTAAATCGTATCGCACTCTATTGAACGGGAAAACAAAAAAGGCCGGTTTCCGGCCTTTTTTGTGTATAAAGATGCGATAAACGGATAATGTGCAAAATAATGATTGACATATGGAAAGCGAGATATTATAATCACGGAATCACACGCACCGGCGTACAGTTTGTATGGGGTAAGAACGTTTTTTCTGCCGCGGGACGCGAAGTATTTTGTCAGAAAGGAGTCTGTATATGCTTTCCGGTTTTTCCAGTTATTTACCTGAGGATCTTTTGACGGTCTGGGATAATCTTGAGTTTCTCATCCGGATCCTGATGGCGGCGCTGCTGGGCCTGATGATCGGGTTGGAGCGTTCCCGGCGGCAGAAGGACGCCGGGATCCGGACCCACTGCATCATCGCCGTGACCTCTGCCACCATCATGATCCTGTCAAAGTACGCCTTTATGGATATCGCTTCGGTAGACGGTCTGCGGAGTGCTGACCCGGCTCGTATTGCCGCCCAGGTGGTCAGCGGCATCTCCTTCCTGGGGGCGGGCGTGATTTTCAAGGATCGGAATTCCTCCTCCATCAAGGGGCTCACTACGGCGGCCGGCATGTGGGCCACCTCGGCGGTAGGACTGGCGGTGGGCGCGGGATTGTACTGGCTGGGCGTCATCGAGACGGCAGTGGTGGTCATCAGCCAGACGGTGCTGCACAGGTTTCCGGTTGCCAACGATGCCGTGAGCACGCAGGAGCTGTGCATCCGCATGGCCGATACACCGGAGATGTACCGCTGCGTTCAGGCGTTTATTGAGCGCCACGGCGGTCGTGTGGAGCACAGCGACACGATCAGGAAGGACGATGTGCTGGAGATGAAAATGACCGTCCGCTGCCAGGAGCCTATCACACAGGAGGAGAGCATGGCGCTGATGGCGGAGAACAAGGATATCTTCCGCATCAGCGTGTGAGGGAGCTGTATCAGTTATTCTATACCATAAGAAAAGCGCTCTGTCCCATGGGCAGAGCGCTTTTGACGTACATAGGGACTTCCCGTAGCCGCATAGCCTACAGGGAAGGGAGGGATAGGCATGTTGAGCGCGGCGCTGCTGCTGATCTGCCAGAGCCTGTTTTGGCAGCTGCATCTGGCAGGCAGCAGCGGGTCATTTCCGAAGCCGCTGACAGCGGAGGAGGAACAGGCGTATCTGGAACGGTGTGCCCAGGGCGATCTGGACGCCCGCAATGTGCTGGTGGAGCGCAACCTGCGCCTTGTGGCACACATTATCAAGAACGGTTGAAGCAAACGGAAAGAGAGCCGGAAAAGCCTGTACTGATGCGGCTTTGCGGGAATTGATAAGAGATAAAGCAAAAGGAAAGACCTTCTGGCACAGCAGTGGACAAGCTGTATTCTGCGACTACAACAGGGATGTGACCATCTGCTGGGAGGTAGTTTTGTAGCGGAGATGTGAGCGGCAAGACAATCGCAGCGATAATAGGGTGTTGACAGCTTCGGACGTTGCGTGGTCTATTATCCGGTAACTGCGTTTTTCCTAATCCTGTCGAAAAACAGCCTGATATGTCTCGTCTCTGGAAGGCATCCGGTTGCAGATTTGTACGTGTAATGGCTGTACAGACGTCCTCGATTATGGCAGTATACTATCTGGTTTTCGCCGCTGGCTCCGTTTTGATCTGACTGGAATGGTGATTACGAGTTGAGCGAGGCTCAATATTATATCCAAGCTATCATTCCGGAATTGCTGCCACAAATCTTTCTGTTTACCACAATTGTGGTGAAATATTCCTATAATCGCATAACAACCAAGCTAAAGGACAACATAGATTCTTTATAAGGTTAGGGTATTCTTCCTTTCCTGGGTGGATATAATGAACTGGGAAGATGTTCTTTGGACTTGATTTTCTCATCAATTTCGAGTAAAATAAAATTAGACTTTAGATTTCTCGGATTGAGGTGTTTTCATTGTATATTGAGCGACACTTGGAGGAGCAGATTCTGAACGCTTCTCAGTATTACCCTGTTGTCATGGTCTGCGGTCAGCGGCAGGTCGGCAAATCAACCATGCTGAACCACATCCGTGAGCCGGAGCGACGCTATGTCACTCTGGATGACGGCAACGCCCGCCGCCTGGCCTCTACCGACCCTGCGCTTTTCTTTGAGACTTACGGATATCCGCTTCTTATTGATGAGTTTCAGCGTGTTCCGTCCATCCTGCTTGAGATGAAGAAAATCGTTGACCAGAAAGCCCTCGACGGCGAGGATAACAACGGAATGTTTTGGCTGACCGGATCGCAGAAGTTCAAGATGATGCAGGATGTTTCTGAGTCCCTGGCAGGACGGATCGCTATCTTTGATATGGCAAGCCTTTCTACTGCGGAGATCGAGGAGCGTCCGGCCACCTTATTTCATCCTGACCTGGCATCCATTCGTGAGCGGCTGAAATACAGCAAGCCCAAAAACATTCATCAGGTCTATGAGGATATTTTCCGTGGCGGAATGCCGAAACTTCGCGTCACAGATATTGACCGTGACCGTTTCTACATGGACTATATCAACACTTACATTGAGCGTGACATCAAGGATTTGGCTCAGGTCGGCAAGCTGAACGAGTTTTACGATTTCCTTGTCTATATGGCGGCACGAACCGGGCAGGAACTGAAATATGATGAGATTGCCGGCGCGATTGGCATCTCCGCACCAACGGCAAAGGCATGGGTCACGATTCTGGAGCGTTCAGGCGTAATCTTTATCCTTCATCCCTATTACTCCAACATCACCAAGCGCCTGGTGAAAACCCCAAAGGTATATTTCATGGATACTGGCCTTGCTGCTTATCTCTGCCGGTGGCCCAGCGCAGAGACCCTGGAGAACGGAGCAATGGACGGAGCGTTCTTCGAGACCTATGTGGTGTCGGAGATCGTCAAAAGCTACTACAATGCAGGCAAACCTGTTGACCTGTTCTACTATCGTGATATCGACAAGAAGGAAATCGACCTTTTGATCGTTGAGGGAGACAAAATGTATCCCATCGAAATCAAAAAGGGCAAGGAGCCTTCCAAACCGGACAAAAATTTCGGTGTTCTCCAGCAGTTTAAAATGGATGTTCAGCCTGGTATTATCCTCTGCATGAGCGATGAGCTCATTCCATACAACCGGGGGTCCTGGTACTGTCCAGTATCTGTTCTATAATCAGACCCAAAGCAGGGCGGTGGTGTGTGAGTACACCACCGCTCCTTTTCATTAGCCCATGTTCATTCCATCCATTCCTTGGGTCTGGTTCTGGATCTGACTCAGACTTTCCCTTGCCCAATCGGGCAGATTTTCCTCTTTGAGAATGCCGATGAAGTCGCTGCGGTCCCAGCGGGTTTGTTCGCCATCGCCCAGACAGGCGGCGTACACAGCCCGACCTGCGGCAGGGCGACTGCAGCCAAAGCCGCCAGTTGCCAGCCAGAGCTGGTTCTCCGGCGACCAGCAGGACTCTTTCAGGGTGTAGGGAGGAATCATGACCAATACGCTGCCCTCCAATTGATCTACGTCCTCTACGATGGATAACAAGTAAATTCCCACAGCGAAAGCCTCTCTGGCAACAGAGAGGCTTTACTCTTGCGAACAACAGGGTGGCCGTTGGCAGCACAGTTATAGCAGGTCTTTCGTTTTCCGGGCGAGGTAAAGCGGCAGGTTGGTAATACTGCCATCTTTCCGATAGCCGCGTTTGGAAAAGCGAAGCGCATGATCCGGCTGATGCTCTGTGATGTACCGCTTAAACGAAGGCGCAGACTTGTCTTCGCCGCCTTTGGCTTCGATGGGGATGATCTCCCTGCCGCATTGAAGCACAAAGTCGATCTCGCTGTTCTTATCGGCGTAATAGCGCGGTTCGACTTCAAACTGTCCGCGAAGCTGCTGCAAAACATAGTTCTCCGTCAGCGGCCCCTTGAACTGGTAATCCGTTTTCAAGAGGATCGCGCTGTTGTCAATGCCTGCCATGTGCTTGAGAAGGCCGGTATCGAAAACAAACAGCTTGAACTGATCCAGCTTGTCGAATGCGGGCAGTGGATGCTCCATTTTCGAGACATTGTAAACACGATTGAGTATTCCGGCTGATACAAGCCATTCAATCGCTTCTTCAAAATCGCGGGCTCTGCCGCCTTCACGGACGGCGCCGTACATGAACTTCTCGTTCGGCTTGGCAAGCTGGGCAACGATGCTGCGGAAAACCATAAGGATGCGTCCACTGTTGACCTTGCCGTTGTGTTTGGAAAAGTCATTCTCATATACTTCGATCAATTCTCTCTGTATCTGAGAAACCTTTGCAGGATCTTTGTATTTTATCCAGGAGGCGACACATTCCGGCATACCGCCGATGATGAGATAGTAGTTGTACGCCTCAAGCAGGCGGTTATGAAAGATGTCTTCGATCTGCTGTCCCTTCCGGATGTTCTCATAGTAAGCGAACAAAGCGGGATCGGTTGCATCAAGAAACTCGTCAAAGGTGAGCGGACAGATATCAAGAAGATTGACCATGCCTACTGGATAGGACTTCGGTTCTGCCAGAAGTGTTCCCAACAGACTGCCTGCTGCAATGACATGATATTCGTTTGCTTTCTCCCTGAAGTATTTGAGGGTGTTCAGTGCCTCGGGACATTCCTGGATCTCATCGAAGATGACCAGTGTTTTACCCGGCTGAATCTTTTCCCCGCCGATCATGGAAAGAAGCTCAATGATGCGCTGAGGATTCTTGTTCGTCTCGAAGATAGATTTCAACTCATCTTCTTCATCAAAGTTGAAATAGGCGAAGCTGTCATAGCAGTTTCGTCCGAACTCCTTCATCAGCCAAGTCTTGCCAACCTGTCTTGCGCCTTTCAGCACCATCGGCTTGCGCTCTTCACTGGACTTCCAGTTTATCAAATCCTGAATTGCATTGCGCTTCAAGGGAATCACCGTCCTTTTGAGTGGTCGATGATAGGATAGCACATTTTTCCGTCATTTTCAACGATTATTAAACACATTTTTCTGACATATTCAGACATGGAAAACACATTTTTCTAAGAAGGGAGCATCAGTTTGTACTTGTCAAGAAAAGTGGACACAAAAAATATTTATTTTTTGATTTGTTTTT
>CAMEER010000014.1 GCA_945915065.1 uncultured Clostridia bacterium
ACATTTTCTTGCCAATCCATTCATTTCAGGCTTGACTTCTAATAGTTAGTCTTTCTATTACTTATTCAGCTTGCACAGTCGGTTTCGTTCCGTCAGGGTGGCGGCGGCGCGGCGGCAGAGGACGGCTGCACTGCCCAAATCATCATCGGTGAGACTGCGCTGCAATTCGTCCAAACAGGCAGATAGAGACATCTCCACATCTGCCAGCGCATCGCTGCTGACAGGATCGCTGAATCGGAAGTCCTCCGCCAGCTTTTGCAGTGCGGCTCGCAGCTCCGGTGCGTCGCACTGGTTCACCAGCGCGTTGGCCTTGGACTGCATGGCGCGCATGGGTGTTACATCCTTTTTCAGCTGCGCGTCCTGCCGCTCCACCTCATCACGCATCATGTCGGCGGCAATGCAGCCCACCGCCGCGGCCGCCAGCGTGACGGCAAAGAGAATCACGCCAACCCATGTGGGTACCCACTTGGCCAGCGCCATGACCAGCAAGCCCAGCACCAGCTGCACCGCCAGATACACCACGCCGAGGCGGGCGATGGGGAAGCCGTAGAACTTACTGCGGACACTCTCGCCGTTGCGGAATGAAATTTTGAAAATGTAGAGCTGTGCGAGAAATGCGATGAGGGTAAACACAAAGCTCAGCCAGTAGGCCCCGTTTTTCACAAAGGGTACGGCCAGCACGATGACAAGCCATGCCGCCAGTACGATGCCGAGAATGACCAGCCCACGCACGCTATTCTTGTTTTTCATATCCATGCTCCTCCTTTATGTAAGCCGCCGGCTCATTCGCCCCGCTTCTTGCCGCAGTTGGGGCAGAAGTTGCTCTTGATGTTCGTCTGACCGCAAGCACAGTCCCAGCCCGCGTCCGGCGCGGGCTTTTTCGCGCCGCAATCCGGGCAGAAATTGCTGATGATGTTGGTCGCACCGCAGCTGGGGCAAGTCCATCCGTTCTGCGGAACAGGCTTTTTCGCGCCGCAGTCGGGGCAGAAGTTGGAGGTGATATTCGTCCGTCCACAAGCGCAGCTCCAACCACCCGCGGGGGCGGCTGCATCAGAAGCAGGCGGGGTGATCCCGCTGAAAACGGGGTTCAGGGCGTCCTTGGTCATGTTGACCACGCCGCCCATAGCGCCCAACGCCACACCCAATCCGGCAATGTCGCCCAGACCGCTGCCGCCGCCATTGGAGCCCATTTCGCCCAAGCCCGCAGCGTAGGCCTTCTGCACCTCGGATTGCAGCACGTCCTTCTGCGTGTAGCCCTTGGCGCGCATGATCTCCGCCTCGGTAAGGCCTGCCATACGCTGTGCCTGTGCCTCCGCCTGCGCCTTGATGACCGTCCGCTCCGCCTCCCGGCGTGCTACCTCTGTCTCGGTGGTCTGGCGTTCCAGCTCCACCTTGCGCTGGGCGGCGGTAATGGCCGCCTTGCTCTCCTCCTGTGCGGTGCGGTAGGCCGCCTCGCTCTGTGCCTGCACGGTCTTGACCGCCGCCTCCGCTTGGTAGGTGCGGGTCTGGAGCATCACGGTGTGCAGCTCCCGGATGCGCTTGAAGTTGGGGTCATCCTCCGGCAGTACGATGTGGGTCACATAGAACTGCGGGATGGTCAGACCGTACTCCTCGAACCCCGGCAGGATCTTCTGCCGCAGGTCGGCGGAGATGTCGTCCACCCGCTCGTCGATCTCCAACAGGTCGATCTGCTGGTTCTTGATGATGGCGGGCAGGTTGCTGCGTACCGCGTTGACGATCAGCGGGCGGAAGGCGTTCTGCACGGACTTGGTAAAGCCCGCCTGATCGCCCCACGCGATGCCGCTCATGGTGCCTACCAGCTTCAGCAGCAGCTTGCGGGCATCGGACACCTGTAGATTCAGCTCGCCGGAGGCTCCGATCTCCAGCGGCACGCTGGTCAGCGGATCGATGAACCGCACCTTGTCCGGCGTGCCCCACTTAATGGCCATCTGCACCGTCTTGTTGATGAAGTAGACCTCACTGTGGAAAGTCCCCTCGGTGTCGGTGGGCAGCTTATAGAGCTTTTCCAGCAGGGGTAGCTGCTGGGTCTCCAGCGTGTAGCGTCCCGGCCCGAACAGATCCAGTGCCTGTCCGTCCCGGAAGAAGATGGCCTCCTGACTCTCGTGGACGATGAGCTGAGAGCCGAAGTTAAAGTCCTCGATGGGGTGCTTCCACACCAGTGTTTCGTTGTCGCCCTCATACTTGATGATACTGGCAAGGCCATCCTTGCGGATGCTCTCCTGCATGATCTGCGCGGGAACATCGTTGTCGTAGTCGCACACGGGGCAGACGAAGTGTGCCGCCGCCTTGGACGCGCGAAGCCGCACGCCGCACTGGCCGCAGGAGAACTCCGCCATCTGGTTCTGCTCGTCCATGGTGTTGATGGGCTCGTGGCAGACGGGACACAGCGCCTTATCACCTGCGGTCTGGTCAAAGATCACCGTGTTGCCGCAGTGGGGGCACTGCCGCGACGCCATCTTATCCGTGCGGACGTTGATGGTATATCCGCAGGCGCAGTCGATCTTCTTCCGGGCAAAGAACCCGGTCTTACCCTCGGCAAACTTGCCGCAGTTGGGACATTCTATTACAAATTTAGCCATTGTTGGTCTCCTTATTATTTGCTATACGCTCCAGCGCACGGTTGTAAAGCGTCGTTTTATTGCAAAGAAGTTTCACAATTTTTTCTCCTTCTAACGCAAAGGCTGATAAATCCTCTGTGTGAATGCTATTTTTCATTAGTGCGTGAATCAATTGGTTGCGAGAAAAAGTCCATTGCTCAATATCGTTCGTCAATTCTGCGGAAAAGTACTTGTGTGCAAGGCTTCTCTTTTCTTCGGCCAGCTTAGCAACCTTTTTTCGTTTTGCGTCAATAGACACAAACTGATTGGGTTTCGGATTCCATTTCCCGCTGTGCCGCAGGATCGATTCCAACCGATCTTCCATGATTGCATATTCGATAAAAATGGATTCGAGATAAAACTGATTGCTAAGCGCTTTCTTCAGACGTCCCACTTGCTCCCGGTAATTTAAGTATTTCTGCATATTGTTCGTGATTTGTTCCATCTATTTTACTCCCATTATATTAGCACGTTGTGGACTCTGAACAGTCTCTGTCTTACTGGTATTCACTTTTTCAGCTCCCGCAGCTCCTTTTCAATCTCCGCCAGTCGACTCTCAATCTCCTTGCGGCGTTTGCCGGTAAATAGTCCTTTCAGATTAGACAGTTCTGTTTGCAAAGTCTCTTTTTCCGCCGTAAGGCTGGCGCGCTTCTTATTTTTGAGTGCGGCGCGCTCCTCTTCCTGCCGCGCAAGCCTTTCTGCGGCTTGACGGCATAACTCCACCCGTTCATCTGCATCCCGCCAGCCGGGGATCAATGCAAACTCTTCCGCGGCTTTTCGTAGATAGTCAGATTCACCAAATGTCGCCAGTTGAGCCGCTTTTTCGTAAATTGTATTCTTTGTTTCCTCGGCGGTTAATTCTTCAGCAAGTTGCCAACACCGCGCAGCCTGTTCGTTTGTGTCTCGCCAGTCAGCTATCTCGTTAAATAATTCTGCCGCCTCAATTTGCGCTTGAGATGTGTTGATTTTAGCTAATCGTTGTGCCTTCTCATATATCTTTACCTTACGCCGTTCTTCGGTTTCTTTCGATTCCAGCAGCGCATACTCTCGCTTCCTCGTTTGCAATGATGGATAAGAATCAATATCGTTGAATATTTTCCACCCCTCGACGGTATGTTTCAATTCTTCGTTCAAACCACAAGTCACTATCGTACCGTCTGCACATATGCCGGCGGTGCTGCGCCAACCGCAAACAACAGCGATAATGTTTTGCCACGCAGTTACATCGCACTGGCCATAGCGGTTGTCACCGGCTGCTATTACCGTGCCATCAGATTTCAGTCCCACCGTGTGACTAGAACCACAAGCAATTGAAACTATATCTTGCCACTCGGAAACATCGCATTGCCCGTGGTCATTATATCCACACGCCATTGCCGTACCGTTTGAACTCAAGCCTACCGTATGAGCTCTGCACGCTGCAATCTCAACAATTTTCCGCCATGCAGCTACATCGCACATGCCATCTTTATTTGTTCCACATGCTACTACGGTACCGTCAGAACGCAATCCAACTGTGTGAAAATTTCCACAAGCAATCGCAGTAATATGATGCCATGTATCTACATTGTCTTCGCCGCAAAAGCCTTTTCCGCATGACACTACGGTACCATCTACTCGCAGTCCTATAGTACACCGTAAACAAGATGCAATGGACGCAATATCATGCCATCTTTCCATATCATGCGCATATTCCGGTTTGTTTCCCTCGGTTATCTTTATTTTGCCGTCAAAACTCAGACCGTAAAAGATATTTCCACGGCCTGAAACAGAAACCATGTATTTCCAGCTCTCAGCACCACACTTCGCAGCAGATACCACAGTTCCGTCGCGGCTTAAGCCAATCGCATTATCTTCTCCAAGGACAAGCAGGCTTTTTGCATTAAAATTCTTCTGCCGTTTGCGCAGTTGCTTCTTCAATTTGTTTTTTAAGATTGCATGGATACAGTTAATAAAATACTTCTTTTGTACGAATCGTATGTTTTCCCTAATTCTTGTCGTTCGCTTTCACTCGCGAAGCGCATGGCGCGCTCGAAATCCTTAAGGGTATCCAAACGAATGACCTTCGTGTCTATTGCGGCAAGAGAAGGAATTTGCAGCGTGGCAAGCACATTTCCCAGATACGCCCGGCTGTTGCGCGGGTCAATGTCCAGCACACGTTTAAGGTACTCGTGAGCCTTTTGATAATCCTCATCCTCCAAAAACATCCATGCCCGATCTAACAGGGAATCCACTGTAGCATTTGCCGCTGCGTTCACAGCAGCAGGCGCTGCGACTGCACCTTTCCCCATGATCTTGTCTACACCTCGCAGGAGATCCTGCATTGCGCCCACCTTGCCCATGTCCTGTGCCTGGAGCTTGGCGAACTCCTTGGGCATATCGTAGGCGTCGATACCCTTGTAGCAGGGAATCAGGTGCTTGCTCTTGTCCTTGGTCATCAGCTGCAAATAGCGGCTCCACTCGTTTTTCACCCACACGGCGTTGTAATATTCATAGTCCGTGCCGAAGGCCAGCATGATCTTGGCAGAGTGCAGCGCGGCAAAGATGTGCGGCTCGTACTCCGTGCCCAGCTTGTCCTCCAGTGAAATGCGGCTGAAAAACACCAGGTAGCCCTTTTCCGTCAACGCGTCGTACACATCCTGCGCGATGACACTGTCCACGGTGCGCTGGCCGTCCTCGGCAGTCTCCTTATAGCAGATGAAAATGTCGTAGGGCGGCTCTTTGCCGGACACCTCCACGATGCCCCGGCGCAGCTCCTCGATGGCCTTGGCCTCGTCCCGGTAGACACGCCGCGCCACGGCGTCGGCGTTCTCCAGTGCTTGCTCAAAGTCACTGTCTTCCATCACGCTGTCAAAGCTGGAACGGTGGCAGGTGGGAATTTTCTTCCCCGTGGCGGGGTCGTCCACATACTCGATGCCGTAGCGGCACAGCACAAGCCCCCAGTAGGCCTCGGCCTCCGTGGGGAAGTCCGCCACGATGCTCTCATACACACCGGCGGCCTTGTCGAACTCACAGGCGAGGCGCAGCCGGTTGGCGCGGGCGAATAGTGTCAGCTTTTTCTCATTATCGGCGGCGGGCACGGTCTGCTGCGAGCCGCAGTACTCGCACACGGCGACGCTGCTGCCCTCGACCAAATTCAAATCTCCACCGCACATTTTGCACTTGATAACAGACATTTCTCTTTCTCCCCTCGTTTATTTCAGCGGATGGTCAGTTCCGTCCTGTCGTTCCGATACTTCCATGTGTTCTAATGCGAACTCAAAGCAATTGACCATGATCTCGTTGCGGGTACAGCCCACATACTTGGCGATAGCATCAATGTCGCGAATCATATCCTTGGGCAGACGCATGGAGATCACAGCAGACTCCTCCGTATACTTTTTCGGCTGAATGATCAGTTTTGGCACAGCCATAGCAACACCTCCCAGGTGGTCAAAATTACGCACATTGATTATACTACGATTGTATTCTGTTGGCAATATGCACGGAGCATACGGTGGCGAATAATGGGAAGATTCGGCGAATGATACATAAAATCCTCTCTAATTTGTGCATATTTAGCGCCATGCATCTGGAATCGAATTGACGATAAGAAAGAACGGCACGAAGGAATACCCTTCGCGCCGTTCACTGTTTTGCATTTTCTGATTTGCGTGTGTTCTTACATTTTGTCTCTGTTTACAAAATCTTCCCTAATAGCCTTCAGAGCGTCTTTCTCGGAGAGCTTTCCTGCAAGGTACGCATCCCGTGCTTCCGTTGCATTTTCCAACCATTCATAATACTCCGCATAGCTCAGATCCCTTTTAGATACCTTTTTGTTCGGGTCCAGCGCACGCTCATAGCGTTTGTACATTCGCTGCTTTGCACGGTCAAATTCCTCCACGACCTTTTTATTCTGCGCCTGCAGCTTATGCTTCAATGCAGGACCCAAGTCCTTGCATGTTTTATCGTCCTTCAGCACTCTGTCGCAATACAAGGTTTTCTTGGCGGTCTTTGGAATGAAGTATCTGCCGCAGCATTCACACAATGCTACGCGCGGTTCGGCAGCGATAAAGTGGAGTACCAGAAACGTGTAGTAGTCAGCCGCTGAACGGAACAGATACTCAGGGGTATGCAGATTTGAAAAGCTGGAAATCTGTGTGAATTCTACCTCCTGCAAGCTCCGGTATTTCTTGTCCAGATCGACGGGGATATGGAAGCGCATATCCCGCAGGATGTTGTTCACAGAGAATTGTGTAAGCATTACCGCGGACAATTCTGAAATGATTTTCTCCACGGCAGTCACGGGATATGTGTCGCTCCCGTCAGCAGCGGGGATTCGGTCTTCCATGATGGTTCTCGTAAGCGTTCCATATAGGGGATCGTCTTCTTCAAACTCCTCGATCAAATCCTGCACCGTATCCTGTATGAACTCAAATACGCGCATATCGACGGTATCCTTCCCGTCGCCGTCTTGCGTGACCAGATATGCAGCGGACAGCCGGATGCGATCTACGATAAAGGCATAGAAATCAAAAATGAGTTCAGAGAACAGGATGACCTCGTCATTCAGCGTTGTCGCCTCCAATTCTGTCTCGCCGGATATGGAAACCAACGTGCGTTTCAGACTTCCGTCGTTGCCCAGCGTGACATATAGGCCGAGTTTTCTCTCCATTGGCGTACCTTCCCGTTTTGTCCACAAGTGATCTTTCTCCGCAGCGGAGGAAGATCACTTTTTCATGTATAGCGTCCTGCATTCATTATACCATGAACACACTGGGTCGTACAGAAAAATAAACTTTAGATTGGAGATGATATGCATGACGCATCAACAACTGCAAACCATCGACGCGGACACGCTGCTGTCCACTACATTGCCGCCCACACGGTTCATCATAGACCGGCTGCTGCCGCAGGGGTTACACATCCTTGCCGGAGCGCCGAAGGTGGGCAAATCGTGGCTGGCTCTGTGGCTGTGTCTGCAAGTGGCGCAGGGAACAAGCGTGTGGGACTTCCTGACCCATAGAGGCACTGTGCTCTACCTCTGCCTGGAGGACAGCCTCACCCGTATCCAAAGCCGCCTGTTTCAGATCACCGACGACGCGCCGGAGGCACTGCACTTCGCCACCATCGCCGCAGGCATCGGCGAGGGGCTGGAGGAGCAGCTCACCAACTTTCTTACGCAGCACCCCGACACCTCGCTGGTGGTCATCGACACATTACAGCGCATCCGCACCGGCAGCGACAGCGGCAATCCCTACGCCAACGACTACCGTGACATCTCTGTACTGAAAGCGTTGGCGGACAAGCACCACATCGCCATCCTGCTCATTCACCACCTCCGTAAGATGAACGATGATGATCCCATGAATATGATCTCCGGCACAACGGGCATCAGCGGAGCGACAGACAGCAACTTCGTGCTGAAGGAACGTAGGCGCGGCAGCGGTGAAGCGACCCTGTACTGCACCGGACGGGACATAGAATACCGCGAGCTGCCGTTGGTATTCGATAAGAGTGGCTACACATGGCGGCTGACAGAGCCGGTGGAGGGGGAGTGCATTTCTATCGACCCGGAGGCAATTTCCCTCTCTGCCTTTCTGCGGGGGCTGGGCAGCTTCGAGGGAACGGCTACGGAGTTAAGCGCGCTGCTGGAAGCAAAGACGGGGGAGAGGCTAACGCCCAGTGTGCTGTCCAAGCGGCTGGTGAAGTATGCGGAGGTGCTGGAGCAGAACGGTATCCGCGTGGTCAGCGAACGCACACGGACAACGCGGACACTGAGCATCCTTTGCCTTCCGTGTGACGGGAGTGACGGCAGTGACGGGGAAAACTGATATGGTGCCTGTGTTGAATTTGCCGTCACACCTGTCACAGCCGTCACAGAGCGAAAATGTACCGATTTTTGACAGAGGCACACGATGCTATTTCGCTCCGGAAAATCACGCTTTTGGAGCAAACCCAGGGAAGGAAAAGGGCAATTCGCAGCCACGCCGAACCTCGCGCCGGCTGCCCGCCGTGTTGCCGCCTGTGGGCCGCTGTGTGGCCTCGTAGGGCGGAGGTGGGGTACGGATACCACCCGGCCTATTTGGGCGCGTGTTGGGGAGCTTTTCGGTGCGCCGAAAGCGAAGCAGGAGAAAGGGGCGGCGTCGTGGACACCCCCGCCCCGGTCACTTCTGCCCACAGTGCGGGCAGTTGCGCCGTTCCACCAGCGGCGTCGTAGAAGGGGATTTTCGGCGGGCGGTGGGGTCGAGAACAGAAATGATCCCGCAATTACGGGAAAAGCTGCGGGGTCGCAGCAAAATTTCAAGGAGGAAAATGAAATGACAAATAACAAGGAAAAGTACGCTTTTTGGCTTACGCCGGAAGCGAAGAAAATGATAGAAATAAACGCGCCGCTGGCTAACTGCGGCAGCCAAAGTGAGTTCGTGGAGAAGGCGGTTCGGTTCTATGATGGCTACCTGAAGGTGCAGAACGCCGGTGCGTTCCTGCCACATGCAGTGGCGGATGTGCTGGAAGGTACGCTGGGCGTGTTCGCAAACCGTATGGCCAAGCTGCTGTTCAACCTGACCGTGGAACACAACATCACCAACCACCTGCTGGCAGCAGACGTGGACATGACACGCGAGGAGTACAACAAGCTGCGCGGCGGCAGCGTCCGTGAGGTCACCAGCACACGCGGTACGATCTCGCTGAAAGACATGATCAGCGACTCACAAGAGTGACGATTGGAGGTACATCATGTTTCTATACGAAGGAGACTGTTTAAAAAATGTGACTGTCATTCGAGGCATCCGATATGTGACAGTCAGTCACTACAGCGGTAACAAAGATGTCTGTGACAAGCTGGGAGAGCTGCTCACCGATGCCTTTCGTTCATGCGATCTGCACGAAGTTACGAATGCTTCTTCGTCAGATGTGGATATAGCTATTGACGGCGACTAAGGGTATTGTGTGTGGCGAAAGGAGTGAAAGCTATGGAAGAAAAAGCGGCGGTCTACTGTCGGCTTAGTCAAGACGATGGCAGCGTGGGCGAATCCGGCAGTATTCAGACGCAGCGCACGCTGCTGACACAATACTGTAAAGAACAGCATATCGGCATCGCGGACTACTACTGTGATGACGGCTGGAGTGGTACAAACTTTGAGCGCCCGGAGTTCCAGCGGATGTTGGAGGACATCGAAAGCGGAAAAGTAAACACGGTCATTGTGAAAGACCTATCCCGCTTCGGCAGAGAATACGCGCAGATGGGTATGTACATTGAACACTACTTCGAGCAGAAAAACGTCCGCTTCATCTCGGTGGCGGAAAGCATTGACTCCGCCAAGGGACTGGACAATCTGGTGCTGCCCTTCACCAATGTTATCAACTCGTTCTATGCGCGGCAGGCATCCACCAAGACAAGAGCTGCGCATCAGGCCAGGGCAAGAAGCGGAATGTTTATGGGCAGCCGTGCGCCGTTCGGCTATCAGAAAGACCCCAATGACCGTCACCACCTGATCGTCGACCCACCGGCAGCGGATGTGGTGCGGGACATTTTCCGTATGTTCGCTGACGGCATCGGCTATGTGCGGATGACAAAGATCCTGCGGGAAAAGGGAATTCTCAATCCGCAGGCATACTTCAACCAAAATAATCCGAATTACTATAAGAGTGACTACTGGCGCAAGCCCTTTGACTGGCACGCCAGCTCCATCCGCACCATCCTCGAGAACCCGGTGTATCTGGGAAAGGTGGTTTTCGGCCGCAGCAAGACAAAGGGCTTCTTCGACAAACGGCGTGTGGAAACGGACGAGTCCGAGTGGATCATAGTGGACAATACGCACGAGGCGTTGGTCACACAGGAGCTGTGGGACACAGTGCATCAGATGATGCGCGCTAAGCGGCGCGAAAATGCCAGCGGCGAGGTGCAGCCCTTCGCAGGACTGGTGAAGTGTGCGGATTGCGGCTCATCGCTGAATGCCAGCTACGATAAACGTAAGGGGCGATATACGGGCTTCTCCTGCTGGGTGTACAAAAACTACGGGAAATCCCGCTGCACCTCCCACGCCATCGGATGGAAAACACTGAACCAACTGGTGCTGGAGGATATTCGCCGCAATGCAGTGGAGGCGCGGCGGTCAGCACAGGATTACATGGAGATGCTGGTCTCGCTCCACACGGAGAAGCAAAAGGCGGAGGTCGACCGATACAAGCGGGAGCTGAAACGGGTGGACAAGCGTATTGGCGAGTTGTCCAAGATCCTGAACAAGCTCTATGAGGATGCTGCACTGGAGAAGATCAGCGAGGAACGCTATCAGGCCATGGCTCCGAAATACGAACGTGAGCAGGCCTCCCTCCAAGGGCAGCGGGAGGAGCTGGCAGCAGAGATTTCAAAGAGCGATAAGGTCTACGAAAATATCGAACAGTTCCTGCCCCTCATCTGGAAATATACCGGCATTACAGAGCTGACGCCCTACATCCTCAACGAACTGATTGAGAAAATAGTGGTACATGAAAAGGTAGTCGGGACAGATGGTGTCAAGACCCAGCAAGTGGACATCTACTACAAATTCGTCGGCTGCATCAACCAACGGCGTAATGGCGGCTGCACCGGCGAGGTGATCAAGGCGGATAAGGCACAGCCGGGAAGCCGACCGGCATAAAGAAAACGGAGTACCGGCAAATACCGGTACTCCGCTTTCTTCGATTTGCTCATTCACCCTTACCAACAACCAGCGGTCGCCGGTTCGAATCCGGCCACAAGCTCCAGAAAACCGTACTCTTCCGAGTGCGGTTTTTCTTATGGCGGTGCGTCTGAAAAGCGAAAAAGCCATGGCTCCGCCGTTTGTGCCCCAATGGTCTGACGGAGTTTGTGAGAGAAAAGACGAATTTTGGAAATTGCTATTGACAACGGAAAGCCGCCGCTTTATACTGATAGCTGATAGGGCAAACGGCTGATTCGCAGCGCGGGAGGCATTGCGAATCCGTTGATTTCCGAAAGAGAGCAGAAAGAACAAGTTAATAGGATCCGGTGAAGTCGTGTGGCTGCACGCTGTAAAGACCGATTGGGTCAGGCGGCAGTTTTGAAGGAATTTGGGTGAAAAACCCACCGCGGACGGCACTGTGAGCGCAAGGATGCGACCGAAGCAGCGAAGGCTGTGTGGACGAAAATCCGCCATTGGGAGTGTACTCCTGAGAAGGTAGGTTGTAAACGTAGGGCGAAAGCCCTGTGGCGCGAGGGCAGTAGAATTGCACGGAAGAGGATCCCAACACAGCGGCGCTTCTTCGTTGTGAATGATAGCAGAAGTGTGCGCTGACGCGTCCCGGAGGGGGCTGTCAGTGCTTTTTTCTGCCGGAATACCGCTGGTTTTCTCTCGAAAAGAGGGGATGACCGGCGTTTTTTCATGTGAAGGAGAAGTTTCCCCCACGCAGCCGAGGCGGCACAGGCCGCAGTCTTTCCATAGTGCGGGAGGGGTTTGCCGGCCCCTCCCGCCCACCTCATTGATCTGCCGGAACGGCATCCTATCGGGCATTTCAAAATTTTGACATAGGAGGAAAAATCACACATGAAAAAACGAATTGTAGCATTGCTGTTGACAATGGTGATGGTACTCAGCCTGATCCCCACCACCGTGTGGGCAGACGACCCGGGCACCGTTACCGCCAAGGTGAACTTTACCGCACAGGCGGAAAATGCTTTCTTGCTTCCGCCGCAGTTTAACGTTGAAGTTCGCAGCGATCTGGCGGAGTCCTACGGGTACACTGACAGTGTTCCGCAGGCCGCAAACGTCTCTGCGCTGGACGTGCTGGTGAAGGTTCACCAGATCATGTTTGCGGATGATTTTACAGCAGCGACAAAAATTACTTACTTAGTCGCAACAGATGCCGGTTATGTAACGACCATCTTCGGCGTTAAGACCTCCGCAAACGGCTTTATCCTCAACGGGGCATATCCCAACGACGGAACAGAATCCGAATATGGCGGCTATAACGGCACGACTGTTACCACGCAGAAGGTCGTCACCGGGGACACGGTGGACTTCTTTATTTATCAGGATACTACCGCATGGGGCGATATGCTCTCGTGGTTCTGCGATGCCGAGGGCGCCTTTATTCCTTCCCTTTCTGCTGCCGCAGGAACTTCCCTTTCCTTGATGGTAAAAGGATATTCCTATATGGGCTGCTACCTATTTAGGGATGCCGCTGCGATACACGCCGCCGGTTCCGCCGTTAGTGCCGCACAGCTGGCGTGGGTGGATATTGAGGACGGCACAGTGACAGCCATCGAAGGTACCACAACCGACGCCAGTGGCCTCGTTGCTGTAACCGCGCCTTCTGCAAGCGGTACTTATTATCTGACTGCTTATGCTACCGGCAGTAACACGCCCATCGTGATGGCACTGCTCCCTGTCACAGTTACCGGCAGCAGCACCCCTGTGCAGCAGGATACCCTTACCTCATTGAAGCTTTACAAGGCCAACAACGATAGTTCGCTGCTTACCCTGACGCCGGAATTTTCCGCTGACACCAAGAATTACACCGTGTCCGTTTTCGATCAGGACGGTGCAAGCCTGTATGTGACCGCCGTTCCCAGCAGTGGAAAAACTGTCACGGCGAAATGGACAAATCTCTATAGTAACAAGGAAGGAACTGCCACCGTGTCCGCCACAAGCCGCACCACGCTGGCCAACTGCATCAAGAAGGGCACTACCGGCAACACTGTGACGCTGTCGATCGGCGACAATGAGGACCCCTATACCGTCCACGTGGTGCGTACCCCTACGCTGCAATCTTTGGCCATCGACGGCGTCCGCTTTAACGAGCAGTTTGCTTACGGCACCAATCACTATACCGCCGTCACAAGCGCCGAAACGGTTACCCTGACGGCGAAGGGCTACAGTGATGATTACAACATCACCTTTAATGGCAATGTAAACAACGTGATCTCTCTTGCCCCCGGCGAAAACACCGTGACGGTGAAGGTGGCCAATGCCAATGGTACTCTTGAGAATACCTATACTGTCATCATCAATCGCAAGTCCATCGTTAAGGTGACGTTTACCGTTTTTCCCGACGATGCGGCCGTGCTGGTGCGGGATCACTTCGGCGCTGCTGTTGCCCCTGACGCTGACGGCAGCTACAGCCTGCTAAGTGGTGAGACCTACTCCTACGCCGTCACCCGCTATGGCTATATGTCCGTTCACGAGGAATTTACCCCCGCCGCTGATGCAACGATTTCTGTGACGCTTACCGCTGCGCCCGCCAGCGGCCTTACCGACGTGGGAGCGGCATGGAAGAATTTCCGCAACAGCGATGTCAATATGGCAATCACCGATGCCCGCACCCCCAAGACGCCGGAAACCACCGTGCTGAAATGGCCTGCGAAGCTGGGCTCCGGCTGGAGCGCCGCCCCCAGTGTGCAGATCATTGTGGATAACAGCCTGATCGTCATGTCCGGCACAAGCTTATACAAGCTGGATCTTGCCACGGGCGAGACCAAAGCAACGGCTGCTATGGTAAATTCTCCCAGCTTCGGCTATACGCCGCCCACCTATGCCGAGGGTATGATCTTCTGCCCGCTGGGCAACGGCACCGTGCAGGCTTTCAATGCCGAGACACTGGAATCCCTGTGGGTCTATCAGGATCCCGCCAAGGGACAGGCCCTCTCTCCCATCACCTATTCCGACGGATACCTCTATACCGGCTTCTGGAACAGTGAGACCAAGGACGCCAACTACGTCTGCCTGTCTGTCACCGATGAGGATCCCTCCCAAGAAAATGAGTCCAAGCATGCCACATGGACCAAGAGTGTGCCCGGCGGCTTCTACTGGGCCGGTTCCGTCGTGGTGGGCGATGTACTGGTGGTGGGTACCGATGACGGCGCCGATGGCACCTCCGGTACGTCCCGGCTGTACGCACTGAACAAGAAGAACGGCAGCGAGATCAGCCATCTGGACCTGACTGGCCTGGGCGACCAGCGTTCCTCTATCGCCTACAGCAATGGCCGCGTGTACTTCACCACCAAGGGCGGCTATCTCTGCTCCGCCGCGGTCAGCAGCGATGGTACGCTCTCTGAACTGAAGTCCGCCAATATGGGTGCCCAGTCCACCAGCACCCCCATTGTCTATCAGGGCAAGGTATACGTCTGCGCCGGCAGCGGCGTGGTGGATGAGACGATCGGCAAGGGCGCAGGTCACTTTATCGTTGCCGATGCGGCTACACTGAAGAAAATCTCCGCCGTGGTAATGAAGGGATATCCCCAGTGCTCCCCGCTGCTGTCCACCGCCTATGAGGACGAGGGCTATCTGTACTTCTACTGCACCTACAATGCCAACCCCGGTGGGATCTCTCTGATCAAGGTCAAGACCGATGACCAGAGCGCGGAGCTTGTGGAGCTGTATGACGCAGCCGGTTATGAGCAGTTCTGCATCACCAGCATCATCTGCGGCGCCGACGGGACGCTGTACTACAAGAACGACTCCGGCAATGTGTTTGCCGTGGGCGTCAGCACCGACGCTCAGAAAGCCCAGCAGGTGCAGGATCAGATCGCTGCCATCGGTACAGTTACGCTGGACTCCGAAAACGCCATCAAGGCTGCCCGCACCGCCTATGACGCTCTGACGGATGCCCAGAAAGCGTTGGTCAACAACCTTTCCGTACTGACTGACGCGGAAGAAAAGCTGGTGCAGCTGAAGAAAGAGAAGGCGGATCAGGACGCCGCCGATGCCGTGATCGCCAAGATACAGGCAGTCGAGACCGCTGTCGCCTCCGGCGACAAGGCCGCTATCCGGAAGGCCATCAGAGCTGCCCGTACCGCCTATAACAGACTGACCAGCGCCCAGAAGAAGCTGGTCACCAACTACTCTGTTTTGACGGAGGCTGAAAAGGCGTATCCGGGCACTTCGAACAGCACCAAACCCGGCAGCAGTACGTCCGCCGGCTCCACGGTGAAGAGCTCCGACACCGGCGACAGCAGCCGGATGACGCTGTGGATGAGCGGCGTGCTGCTCTCCGCCGCGGCGCTGATTGTGCTGACCCGGAAGAGAAAGCGCGGCGCAGAATAAGCCGCTGTCAACACAACCAAATCACCCGCGCAGGGGCGTCAATTGACGCCCCTGCGCAAAGCGCTATCCAAAGAGGTATGGAAAGATGACGAAAAAAACCGCAAAACGACTGCTGGCAGTCCTGCTGTCCGCTTTGCTGCTGCTGTCCCTGGCCGCCTGCGGCAGTCACAGCGACACCGACAGCCAGCCGGACAAAGATTCCTCCACCGTCCGGCAGACGGATGATCGAAAGCCGGGGAAGAACCAACAGGGCGAAACAAAGACGGAGGAAACCGGCAAGGGCAATACCGACACCGGCGAAACCGGCAAAGAGAACGCTGACAGTGATACGTCGGACAAGGATGTGTCCGGCAGCGAGAACAGCACGAAGGACGACGCCCCACAAGAGGACAACAAGACAACCTCCGGCAGCGGATCTTCCACCGGCAGCTCTGCCGGCGGCGGTTCTTCCTCCGGCGGCAACGGATCTTCCGGCGGTTCTTCCGCGGGGGGATCCTCCTCAGGCGGCAGCGCCTCGCAGCCGGAGCCTCCCGCAAGCAAAGATCTTACCTGTACCATCTCCATCTCCTGCAGCACGATTCTGAATAACATGGACAAGTGCGAGGAATCCAAGAAGGAGTGGGTCCCCGATGACGGTGTGATCCTGCGTGCCACCACCGTAACGTTTACGGAGGGGGAGAGCGTCTATGACGTGCTGGAGAGAGTATGCCGCGACAATGGCATCCAGATGGAGGCCTCCTGGAGCGGGAAGTACGGCAGTGCCTATGTAGAGGGCATCGCCAATCTCTATGAATTTGACGTGGGCAGTGGTTCCGGCTGGATGTATAAGGTCAATGGCTGGTTCCCCAACTACGGCTGCTCCGGCTACACCCTGTCGCAAGGGGATGTCATCAGCTGGGTATACACCTGTGATCTGGGCGATGACGTAGGCGGCGGTTACGCAACATAAGCGACGGTTCCGTTGCATTCCGGGGCAAGCCGTAGTATAATTTATCATACTATGCCATTGTGCCGGAATGTATCTCATCAGGAAAGGAGGCCTGCACGGTGAACGATGCTTTTTCCCGCTATCATCCGCTGGTGAATTTTCTGTTTTTCACGCTGGTGCTGGTCTACTCCATGGTGCTGATGCATCCGGTGTGTCTGGCCGTCTCCCTGACGGGGGCGATCTGGTATGCCGTGGTGCTTAACGGCCCCAAGGCGGTACGGTTCAGCCTGAAGGTCACGCTGCCGGTACTGCTGCTGGCGGCGGTGGTGAATCCCGCCTTCAACCACGCCGGCGTCACCATCCTGTGTTATCTGCCCTCCGGCAATCCCCTGACACTGGAGAGTATCCTCTACGGCCTTGCCGCCGGCGCCATGCTGTGCGCCGTGCTGATGTGGTTCGTGTGCTACAACGCCGTAATGACGTCGGATAAGTTCGTGTATCTCTTCGGACGGGTGATCCCCGCCCTTTCTCTGGTGTTGAGCATGACGCTGCGTTTCGTGCCGCGGTTCAAAGCCCAGCTGGACACCGTGCGTCAGGCCCAGTTCTGCATCGGCCGTGACGTGTCCACCGGCAGCGTATGGCAGCGGGCGCGCAAGGCGATCACCATTTTCTCCATCATGGTCACATGGGCGCTGGAAAACGCCATTGAGACCGCCGACAGCATGAAAAGCCGGGGTTACGGACTGAAGGGCCGTACCTCCTTCGCCCTGTACCGCATGGAGGAGCGGGACCGCTTTGCCCTGCTTTGGCTGGGCTTCTGCGGGATGTATCTGTTCTGCGGCTGTCTGGCCGGGGGATTGAAATGGTGGTATTTCCCCGCGCTGCAGGGCGCTTTGGCAGCGCCCATGACCATCAGCTTTTATCTGGTGTATCTGGCGCTGTGCCTGACGCCGGTGATTCTCGACAGAAGGGAGGCGCGCGTATGGCGCTGTTCACGATTGAGCACCTGACCTTTTCCTATCCGCAGCAGACGGCCCGGGCCATCGACGACCTGACGCTGACCATCCCCGAGGGCGCCTTTATGGTGCTGTGCGGCCCCTCCGGCTGCGGAAAATCCACGCTGCTGCGGCAGTTAAAGCCGGCGCTGGCGCCTCACGGCGTGCGCACCGGCCGCATCCTGTTTCGCGGCACGCCGCTGGAGCAGGTGGATCAGCGCACCCAGGCTGCCCGCATCGGCTTTGTGCAGCAGTCCCCGGAGAATCAGATCGTTACCGACAAAGTGTGGCACGAGCTGGCCTTCGGGCTGGAGAGTCTGGGGCAGGATACCCCCACCATTCGCCGCCGTGTGGCGGAAATGGCATCGTTTTTCGGCATTGAGGAGTGGTTTTACAAGAATGTGACCGAGCTTTCCGGCGGGCAGAAGCAATTGCTGAATCTGGCCTCTGTCATGGCCATGCAGCCGGACGTGCTGATCCTGGATGAGCCTACCAGCCAGCTGGATCCCATCGCCGCGTCGGATTTTCTGGCGGTGCTGGGCAAGATCAACCGGGAGCTGGGCACCACCATTCTGCTGACGGAGCACCGGCTGGAGGAGGCTTTCCCTCTTGCCACCATCGTGGCTGTGATGGACGAGGGGCGGCTGCTGTGTACCGGTACGCCGGCAGAGGCCGGCAGGCATCTGAAGACCATGGGACACCGGATGTTTCTGGCCATGCCTGCCGCCATGCGGATCTGGGCGGCGGTGGCGTCGGACGCGCCCTGCCCCGTCACCGTGCGGGAGGGCCGGGACTTTTTGCAGGACTTCGCCGCGCAGCAGCCCCTGCGGGCCCTGCCGCCGGAGCCGGTGTACCCCAAACGTGAGCCAGTGGTCACCGTATCCGGCGCGTGGTTCCGCTATGAGCAGGATTCCCCCGACGTGGTGAAAGGGCTTGACCTGACGCTGGGCCGCGGCGAGTTTCTGGCACTGCTGGGCGGCAACGGCGCCGGCAAAAGCACAACGCTGAAGCTGCTGGCGGGACTGAAGAAGCCCTATCGGGGCGATGTGGTGGTTTCCGGTACGCTGGGGATGCTGCCGCAGAATCCCCAGACCCTGTTTGTGAAAAAGACCGTCCGGGAGGATCTGTTTGAGATCTTCACCGGCAGCAAGCTGTCCCGGAGTGAGCAGGAGGCGCGGGTGGCCCGGATGGTGAGCCTGTGCCGGCTGGAAACGCTGCTGGACCGCCATCCCTACGATTTGTCCGGCGGCGAGCAGCAGCGTGCGGCGCTGGCCAAGGTACTGCTGCAGCAGCCGGAGATCCTGCTGCTGGACGAGCCCACCAAGGGCCTGGACGCGGAATTTAAGCAGATGTTTGCGGAGATCCTCCGTTCTCTGCTGGCCCAGGGCGTGTCGCTGCTGATGGTCAGCCACGATGTGGAGTTCTGCGCCCGATACACCCACCGCTGCGCTCTGTTTTTTGACGGCGCGGTGGTGACGGAGGCAAAATCCCGGGCGTTTTTCTCCGGCAACAGCTTCTATACCACCGCTGCCAACCGCATCGCCCGGCCGCTGGAGCCCCAGGCGGTGACGGCGGAGGACGTAATGGCCATCTGCGGCGGCAATGTTCCCCCTCTGCCGGAGCTGCCGCAGGAAGCCCCACCCCTGCCGGAGCCTGCCGAGGAGACCCCCGACTGGAAGCCGAAAAAGCTGCCGCTGTGGCGTAAGGCGCTGGCCGCTGTGTCCGGAGCGGGCGCACTGGCCATCTTCCTGTATGCCACCAACATCACCGAGCTGTCCAGTGCCGTCACCCCCAGCGGGTTGACGGCGCTGGGGGAAAAACAGCTGGGGCTGTATCTCCTGTTCTGCGGTCTGCTGCTGGTACTGGCGCTGGCCATTGGCCGCCGCTCCCGACCGCCGGCAATGGTGCAGCTTCCTGTGGAACAGCGCAGACTCTCCAAGCGCACGGTGGCCGCGGCAGTATCGGTTTTGCTGCTGATCCCCCTGACGCTGTTTGTGGGCGTGTTCTATCTGGAGCGTCAGCAGTACGCCCTTGTGGCGGTGCTGGTGCTGGTGGAATGTATGCTGCCCTTCTTCATGGTGTTTGAGGGCCGCAGGCCACAGGCCCGGGAGCTGGTGATCATCGCCGTGCTGTGCGCCATCTCCGTGGCGGGCCGCGCCGCCTTCTTCATGCTGCCCCAGTTCAAGCCGGTGATGGCCATGACCATCATCTCCGGCGTGGCGCTGGGGGGCGAGAGCGGCTTCCTTGTGGGCGCGCTGTCGATGCTGGTGTCCAATATGTTCTTCTCACAGGGGCCGTGGACGCCGTGGCAAATGTTCTGCATGGGCATCATCGGTTTTCTGGCGGGCGTGCTGTTCCGCAAGGGCTGGCTGCACCGCAGCCGAGGCAGCTTGTGCGTGTTCGGCGCGTTCTGCGCCATCGTCATCTACGGCGGCATTATGAACCCCGCTTCCGTGCTGATGTGGGCCAATGCCGACACGCTGACATGGCAGGTACTGCTGACCTATTACGTCACCGGCTTCCCCATGGACTGCATTCACGCAGCCGCCACCGTGTTCTTCCTGTGGATCGCGGCGGAGCCCATGCTGGAGAAGCTGGATCGCATCAAGCTGAAATACGGACTGATGGAGTGAGAGCGTGTCCCTGCAGAGCGAAACCGTCGTTTTCAAAAAGGGAATAGGTATCGAAAAAAGGACACCCGGCGGGGTGTCCTTTTTCATGAGGAAAAGAAAGAGGGACAGGCAGCGGAAACGGAGGAAGATGCTGACAGTGTTACTGTTATTCGCTATTACATTTTATAGCTTTACTTTTCTTGTTAATGATTCTACTATATAGTTACAAAAAGAAAATCAAAAAATTCAAGGAGGAATCTACCATGAAAAATATCAATACTTACATTGTGACCGCAATCGTTTCCCTCATGCTGGTGGTGGCAACCGCCTTTCTGATGACCGCCGCTGACGCCCCGATCCGTGAAGCCGGCATGTACCTGCCCGTCGTATTCGGCGCCATCACCGGATGGAGCGCATCCAAGGCCGGACTGCTGGAGCTGGACCGTGAGGAGCGGGCTTCCGGCTGCGTCACGCACGCGGCCGCCTGAGCAACAAAGCCATCTGTTTTCTTTCCTTAATTCTCTCACGCAGAAACAGAAAAGACACGCGAAAGCGTGTCTTTTCTGTTTGCTCTCTGGCGCGGAAGGAGGGATTTGAACCCTCGCGCGTGGTTTAGACGCCTACTCCCTTAGCAGGGGAGCCCCTTCGGCCACTTGGGTACTTCCGCAGGTATGAAATTGGCGGAGAGAGTGGGATTCGAACCCACGGATGCTTTCACATCGCCGGTTTTCAAGACCGGTGCTTTCGACCACTCAGCCATCTCTCCGTATGCGAAAATCCGTGGCAAGACCCCAGACGCAGATAACATCTTACCATGCCTGCGTTGTTTTGTCAATAAAAACAAGCGTGGCTTTGTAAAAAAATGAAAAAATCGAAAAATAGGGGTTGCAAAAAGAAAAATCATATGCTATTATAAATAAGCTGTCTGGCAGACAACAGAATATCCGGGTGTGGCGAAGTTTGGTATCGCGCTTGAATGGGGTTCAAGAGGCCTTGAGTTCGAATCTCAACACTCGGACCACATCGGAGCAAGCTTTATATGGCTTGCTCCGTTTTTTTATAAAAGCCGGAGCGCGCTCATGCCGTTGCTCCGCCTTTCCCGGTCGAAACCACTTCGTTGGGTTCGGGTTGGTTTTGAGTGTAAGACCGGAAATAACGGCATCTATACTGCCGCGATGTTACAAACAAGGCGCAAGGGCGGGGACGAGAATTCCCGCCCTTGTGCTTTTCGCTATGACACGATATAATAAAACAATAAATGATTCTACAAATCGGAATTTGACGGGGAGGTCTCATGAGGACAGAATATAAACACAATCCGCCCATTCCATATAGTCTGCATGATATGCGGGTCAAAAAGATTATAATTCAAGATAAGACAATAGCACTTGAATTTGAGGACGGATATGTAAAACTTACAGAACCTTTTGAACAGGTCGAGGGAAACATCACAATCGAAGGTGTGGATTTTGATTGTACCTGCGTTATGTTGCAGAGCAAATGGGGAAACTATGGAAAATTCAACGGTGAGAAATTAGAACTGGAACACTTTATAAAGAGATACAAAAACTATAGCTTTGAAATTGTAGATGAATTATATGGGTATAATCAAGTATTGTATTCTGGTTATTTATCTATCTTAGAAACAGAAGATTTAGTTCAAATGGACATTTCAATTTACTTTACGGGCAAAATTATTTACGATACAAAAGAGTAACAAATTCCAGTTTGAGGAGGTAACAGCTATGAAAAGAATTGTTGCCATGGTGCTTGCAGTACTTATGGTTGTAACACTTACTGCATGCTCAAATAAGGTAAAGAATATTGATGGCATATTAACCGGATATGTTCAGGTAGGAGAGTATATTGGGCCGTTGGCGGTAATTGAAGATAACGGAAATACCTTTTATTTAGCCACAAGTTTGCTGAAGTTTGCAGGCGAAGTTGAACAAACTGACGACAGCCTTCTTGAGGCAATTCAGAATGGAGAAATAGTCAATATAAAAGTCAGTATTGATGAGGCAGAAAGAGGAAAGACTATTGAAATAGACGGTAAAAAAGTAACCGTTTGGCAGTCTCATCAGATTTATAAGACAGAATGACAACTTCCCCCTTGTCGGGCAGATAGAAAAAGGCGGGCGCATCGGAAACGATACGCCCGCCTTTTGGCATATACCGCTCTTTCAGATGCTACCCCCCATGATACCGCAGACGGCGGAGCATGTAAAGACGCCCTTGCCTTACCTACCGGGTTGGTGGTATACTGATAAAAACAGCCGAAGGAGGAGACCGTATGATCTCGACGAAGGGGCGCTATTCCATCCGTATCCTGCTGGATCTGGCCCAGCACCGCAGCGGGCAGTTCATTCCCATGAAGGATGTGGCGGCGCGGCAGGAGATTTCGCTGAAGTACATCGAGCGGCTGACCCCGGCCCTGAAGGCGGCGGGGCTGATCGAAAGCGTACACGGCATCGGCGGCGGCTACCGGCTGACCCGTGAACCGGAGGACTATACCCTGTGGGAGATCCTGCTGCTGGCGGAGGGCGATCTGGCACCGGTGGCCTGCCTGCAAAAGGACGCGAAGGCCTGCGCCCGGGCGGCGGAGTGCCGCACCCTGCCGGTGTGGGAGAACTATTACCGGCTGACCCGGGAGTATTTTTCCGGCATTACGCTGGCCGATCTGCTGGATGCGCCCACGGGGGACAATTATGTGATTTAGCGGCCGCAGAAGGCCGGCAGGAATCGATAAGGCTTTAGGGAAGAAAACGGAACAGCGCCGCGGCATGATGACCGCGGCGCTGCTCTTTTATGGGAGAGAGGAAGGAAGAAAGTTTGGGAACAATGTATCAGTCGGCGAACAGGGGGGTGGAGAGATACCGGTCGCCGGTATCGGGCAGAAGCACGACGATATTCTTGCCGGCGTTCTCCGGGCGCTTGGCCAACTCGATGGCGGCCCACACCGCCGCGCCGGAGGAGATGCCCACCAGAACGCCCTCACGCTTACCGATTTCCTTGCCGATGGCGAAAGCGTCGTCGTTTTCCACGGGGATGATCTCGTCATAGATCTTGGTATCCAGCACTTCGGGCACAAAGCCCGCGCCGATGCCCTGAATTTTATGGGTGCCTGCCACACCGGTGGACAGCACGGCGGAGCTCTTCGGCTCCACGGCCACCACCTTCACGGCGGGATTCTGTGCCTTCAGGTACTGCCCCACGCCGGTGACGGTGCCGCCGGTACCGACGCCCGCCACAAAGATATCCACCTTACCGTCGGTGTCGGCATAGATCTCCGGGCCGGTGGCGGCATAGTGGGCCTTGGGGTTGGCGGCGTTGACGAACTGGCCGGGCACAAAGCTGTTGGGGATCTCCCTGGCCAGCTCATCAGCCTTGGCGATGGCGCCCTTCATGCCCTTGGCGCCCTCAGTCAGCACCAGCTCCGCGCCGTAGGCCTTCATCAGCTGGCGGCGCTCCACGCTCATGGTCTCCGGCATGACGATGATGATGCGATAGCCCCGGGCGGCCGCCACAGAGGCAAGACCGATGCCGGTGTTGCCGGAGGTGGGCTCGATGATGACGCTGCCCTCCTTCAGCAGGCCCTTGGCTTCGGCGTCGTCGATCATGGCCTTGGCGATACGGTCTTTCACGCTGCCGGCGGGGTTGAAGTATTCCAGCTTGGCCAGGATTTTGGCCTTCAGGCCGTACTGCTTCTCAATATGGGTCAGCTCCAACAGAGGGGTCTTGCCGATCAGCTGGTCGGCGGAAGTATAAATGTTGCTCATGGTATAGTCTCCTTTTCATATTGTCGTATAAGAATTGTGGTGTTGTGGGTTTGCTGCGTTACGCATGACTGCCGGAGCAACATCGGTAATCCATATGAAACGGGGAAGCGGTGATACGCATAAAACATCCCTCTCAATTCCGGTAAAATAACTACCAACCGAGTAGGTTGGTTATGTTATAGCACAACGGAAACGGTTTGTCAAGCATAAAATGAAAAAACGGCAGGAAAAAAATGACAGGCAAAACCGACGGGAATTGGCACAGTTCCGGCGGTGAAGCGGGGTTGACAAACGTCGGTGAGGCCCCTTATAATATGTAATTTAGAGCAATACATTAGAAAGAAAGGAAGCACCATGAGAAACATTACATGCAGCATTGCCGATACCCGCAAGCGCGTGTTTGCCGAGGTGGCAAGGATGGCGTATGACGGGGATTATTCCCGGATGGAAAAGCTGCCGTATGAGATATTGCCCGGCGAACAGGCCACGGAGCGGGAGTCTATCTTCCTGGAGCGGGCCATTGTGGGCGAACGCATCCGCCTTGCCATGGGCCTGCCGCTGCGCTCCGTGTCGGAGCACAGCCTGCTCAGCGACGGCGTGGAGGAGAGTGCTGTGGCCGAGAAATACTACGATCCTCCGCTGATCAACATCATCAAATACGCCTGCAACGCCTGCCCGCCCACCCACTATGAGGTGACGAATCTGTGTCAGGGCTGCCTGGCCCACCACTGCTACCACGCCTGCCCCAAGGATGCCATCTCTTTCCACAAGGGCAAGGCCGTCATCGATCAGGAAAAATGCATCAAGTGCGGCCGGTGCAAGCAGAGCTGCTCCTATCAGGCCATCGTCAAGTTCGAGCGGCCCTGCACCGAGGCCTGCGGCATGAACGCCATTACCAGCGACGAGCGGGGCCGGGCCGTCATCGATCAGGACAAGTGCGTGTCCTGCGGCATGTGCCTGGTGAACTGCCCCTTCGGCGCTATTGTGGATAAGGGCCAGCTGTTCCAGCTGATCCACGCCATCAACAAGGGTGAAAAGGTGGTGGCCATCATCGCGCCGGCCTTCTGGGGTCAGTTCGGCGACAAGGTGACCACGGGCCAGATCAAGGAGGCCATGAAGATGCTGGGCTTCGCCGCGCTGGAGGAGGTGGCCATCGGCGCTGACCTGTGTGCCATCGAGGAGGCGGAGGAGTTTCTGCAATGTGTGCCGGATAAGCAGCCCTTTATGGCGACCTCCTGCTGTCCGGCATGGGCCATGATGGCCAAAAAGGAGTTCCCCGGCATGGCGCCCTACATCTCCATGACCATGACGCCCATGGTGCTGACGGCCCGGCTGATGAAGCGCCGGGATCCCAACTGCCGGGTGGCCTTCATCGGCCCCTGCGCCGCCAAGAAGCTGGAGGCCAGCCGCCGCAGCGTCCGCAGTGACGTGGACTTTGTGCTGACCTTTGAGGAGCTGCGGGGCATGTTCGAGGCCAAGAACATTGATTTCAGCCAGATCCCCGATGTGGAATCCTACTTCGAGGCCAGTGCCCCCGGCGTGGGCTTTGCCGCCAGCGGCGGCGTGGCCAAGGCGGTGGAGGAAGTGATCCACCGGGAGGTGCCGGACCGGGAGGTCAAGACCGTGTACGCCGAGGGTTTGCGGGAGTGCCGCCAGATGCTGCGCATTGCCCGCACCGGCAAGTACGACGGATATCTGCTGGAGGGCATGGCCTGTCCCGGCGGCTGCATCGCCGGCGCCGGTACTGTCCGTCCGCCGGAGAAGTCCAAGGCATGGCTGGAGAAGTACAAGGCCGTCGCGCCCCTGAGTAATCCGCTGGAAACGGCGTATATCAAGGATCTTTCCCTGCTGCATGAGAGCAGCGAGGAATGGGGGCGGGTCAGCCACCACTGATACGCACAGACGAAAAGAGACGGCAAAAGCCGTCTCTTTTTTGCGCCGTTTGTTGCCCTGAAAAGGGCAACAGAATCCCCCTTGCCCGTAAGGGTAGGGGGGATTCTGCTGTTGAGTCTCCCCCACGAAAAAGGAGGGAACTTTATGAGCAACATTCAGATCGCCGTCAGCGCGGCGGACGCCGCCGTGACAGCACCGGCCACGCTGACCAGCGGCATGGTGGGCGCTGCCGTGACCTTTGCCTTCTCCGGCACGGTGTGGCAGAGCTTGCGGAAGATCGCGGTGTTCCGGGCCGGAAGCGTCCGCCGGGACGTGGAGGAGACGGACTGGAACGACTGCGTATGCACCATCCCGTGGGAATGCCTGAGCGAAGCGGACGAACGGCTGCTGGTGGGTGTATACGGCATGGACGAGGCGGGAACCGTGGTGATCCCCACCGTCTATGCCGACTGCGGCTGGATCTGGCCCGGCGCCGATCCGGCAGGCGATCCGGCGGCGGACCCCACCGGCCCGTTCTATGCCGGTCTGCTGGCCGAGGCGCTGGAAAAGGCCAAGGCATCGGGGGCCTTTGACGGCCCGGCAGGCCCGGAGGGCAAGACCGGCCCGGCTGGCCCCAAAGGTGACTCCGGCGACAGCTATACCGTCAAGGGACTGTACGCCACGCTTTCCGCCTTACAGTCGGCCCATCCCACCGGCAGCGTCGGGGACGCATGGTTCGTGGGCACGTCGGAGGACAACGTGGTGTACCAGTGGGACGTGGATCAGGCGGCATGGGTCAACGTGGGCGCACTGAAAGGGCCGAAGGGTGACAAGGGTAACACTGGGCCGCAGGGCCCCAAGGGAGATACCGGTGCGACCGGACCGCAGGGTGACACAGGCCCGCAGGGACCGCAGGGCGAAAAAGGCGATGCATTCACCTATGCCGACTTTACGGCGGAGCAGCTGGCCGCGCTGAAGGGCGAAAAGGGCGACACCGGGGCGCAGGGACCGAAAGGCGATGCCGGTGACACCGGCCCGCAAGGCCCCAAGGGTGACACCGGAGCGCAGGGCGATACAGGCCCGCAAGGGCCGAAGGGAGATACCGGCGCGGACGGCAAGAGCGCCTATGCGTCCGCGCAGGACGGCGGCTACACCGGGACGGAGGCGCAGTTCAACACGGATCTGGCGGCGGTGGGCGGCAAGCAGGCCAAGATCACCGCCAACGGCATCCTCAAGGGGGACGGCGCAGGCGGCGTAAGCGCGGCGGTGAAGGGTACGGACTACGCAGGGCCGTCTGTGGGCGTGACGGCTACGCTGACGGCGGCAGGCTGGGACGCGGACGCAAAGACCCAGACCGTGAGCGTTGCCGAGGTAACGGCGACGGCCAATTGCATCATCACCGCAGCACCGGACAGCTACATGGCCTACGCCGAGGCTGGCGTGAGATGCACGGCACAGGGGGCGGGAACGCTGACCTTTGCCTGTGAGACCGTGCCGACTGCCGACGTGGCGGCCAACGTGCTGATTCTGGGATAAGGAGGGGTTGAGATGATCTTCAATTTGACACAGCCGGTACTGGACTCCGCTCCGAAGTTTACCTATACAGGGACGTATGAGTACATCGATGACGGCGCTGGCAATTGGCGCATCAAGTTCCTGACCAGCGGTGTGTTTACGCCGTTGAAAGATATGACCATCGATGCGTTTCTGGTGGGCGGCGGTGCCGGTGGCGGAAACGGTATATTAGCCAATGCAGCACCCGGTGGAGGAAGCGGTTATACTACCACAGTAAACAGCGTCCAGCTTACAGCAAACACGGAATATAGTATTGTTGTCGGCGCTGGCGGTACTGCTACTAATAATGGTGGAACGAGTACGGCGTTCGAAGCAACCGCAAACGGTGGACGTTCTGGCAGCGGTTCCGCAAGCAGCGCAAAAGGTGGAAATGGTGGCTCTGGCGGCGGTGGCCGAGATGGAGAAGGTGGCGTAGACGGTGCGAACGGTGGAGGTGTCAATGGAGGCACCGGGCAAGGCACTACCACTCGTGAGTTTGGAGAGTCCACAGGCGATTTATACGCAACCGGCGGCGGTGGATCAGATTCAAGCACCGCTGAAGAAAGTGGTGCGCCAAATACGGGCGATGGTGGCAGTGGTAGTCGAACTGTTAAAGCTGGTGAAGGCGGCTCTGGCATCGTTGTCATCCGCAAGCATAAGGAGGCGGCAGCATGAGATACGCAATCGTAACTGACGGCATCGTGACCAACGTCATTGCGCTGAATGACCGCAACGCCGGAGACTTCCCATCTGCCGTGAAGCTGGGCGACCGACCTGTGGGTATCGGCGACACCTACACTGACGGGAAATTCTACCGTGACGGCGTGGAGGTGCTGACGCCAATGGAACAGGCTCAGGCAGAGATAGCAGAGTACAAAGCCGCCCTGCATAAGCTGGGTGTGGAGACGGAGGAGAGCGTATGAGGACAGATATCTTGCAGCAGGCGCAGGCCATCCGGGCGGCTACCTTGAAGGCGGCAGCCCATGTTGCCGGCGATAACGACCGGCTGGGCATCCGTGTCCTGTATCCCGAATGGACGCCCGGTGCTCACGCCGTGGGTGATCTTTACAATGCCGCGGGTCAGACATGGGAGTGCTGCACCGCCTATGACAATGCGGTGTATCCGGATATTGTGCCGGGGAACGGGGCGTGGCATACCTTCAACCGGCCCCTGCACGGCACCGCACCGGATACAGCCCGGCCTTTCGTGCCGCCTGCCGGGGCACACGATATGTATAAGGCCGGGGAGTATATGACGCTGGACGACAGGCTGTACCGCTGTCTCATGGACACGGTGTATGCTCCGGCAGAGTACGCGCCGGCGTGGGAGGCGATGGCGTAATGGAGACCATTCTTGTGGCACTGCTGAGCCTTGCCGGAACGCTGGCGGGGGCGTATTTCGCTAACCGGAAAAGCTCCGCCCTTATTGCCTACCGGCTGGAGCAGCTGGAGGGTAAGGTGGATAAGCACAATCAAGTCATCGAGCGCACCTACGCGCTGGAGGAATCCGTGGCGCTGATGGACGAACGGGTAAAAGTGGCCAATCACCGTATCGCGGATCTGGAAAAGCACATACGATAGGACAGGACGGAATGTCCGGAAAGGAACTGCATCATGAGAAATTGGAAGAACTGGATCAAGGCGGCGGGCATCCGCGCCATCAAGACCGTGGCGCAGACCGCTGTGGCCACCATCGGCACCTGCGCGGTGCTCAGCGAAGTGAACTGGATCACCGTGGGCAGCGCCGCTGTACTGGCCGGTATCCTGTCCCTGCTGACCAGCCTGGCCGGCCTGCCGGAGCTGGAGGAGCCAAAGACGCAGGAGGCGTAAGCTATGGGCTATAAGGTATTCATCAGCCCGGAGGACCGGGCCAGCAACGTCTACGCCAGCTCGGCTCTGTGGAACGGCAGGACCACCAACGAAAAGGAGCAGATGGGACGCTGCGCCGACTATCTGGAGATTGCGCTGAAGCGCTGCGGATTTGAGGTCACCAACGCCCAGTACGGCAATATGTACGACCGAGTGGCGGAGTCCAACGCGTGGCCTGCCGATCTCCACATGGCGCTGCACACCAACGGCTTCGACGGTACCGTGGCCGGTACGCGGGTGCATTGCTATCCGGCGGAGAGAAGCCGGAAGATCGGCAGGCTAATCCAGGACCGGATCGCGCCGCTGTCGCCCGGCACATCGGAGCGGCTGGTGGAGAGCGACAACCTCTATGAGCTGCGCGCCACCCACATGCCTGCCGTGCTGCCGGAGTTCGGCTTCCACGATAACCCGGAGGAGGCCCAGTGGCTCATCGACAACATGGCGGCCATCGCCGAGGAGACGTGCAAGGCCATCTGTGAGTTCTTCGACGTGCCGTACATCGCGCCGGAGAAGCAGAACGACCTTCCTCCGGAGCCGGTGGAGCTGCCGGAGGTGCTGTACCGTGTGCAGGTGGGGGCGTTCCGTATCCGGGAGAACGCGGAAGCGTATCTGGAGATGGTGCAGAACGCCGGGTTCCCGGAGGCGTTTGTGACGGAAGTGAAGAACTGAGAGAATCCGCTGCAGCGAGCCGTGGAACAAGCTGCTGGGGGCGTAATTTCTGCAGGGACAGAGTGGTTTGTCACAAGGCCGTTGTCTGTGGCGCACACTTTAATTTTTTGATAGACGATTTTGCGGTACTAGACTGTACAAGTTTCATAATCAAATGGGGAGCCGCCCGGCAAAAGCTGGACGGTTTTCTCATGCCAAATGGAATAAGACGGCTTTCCGCAGATGGAAAACCGTCTTTTATAAGCTCATGAGCAAAACTGAGATAATGCATTTCTGAACAGTCTAATCAATTCGCTCTCATCATAATTCTTTCGTTGAACCTGATTACCAACAATC
The DNA here is from genome assembly GCA_945915065.1 of uncultured Clostridia bacterium. GTDB lineage: Bacteria > Bacillota > Clostridia > Oscillospirales > Oscillospiraceae > Vescimonas. Next base: position 30,255 of record CAMEER010000014.1, read on the forward strand.
TGAGCGAGAATGCCAACCTTTTCGCTATCCCAATTTAGCTTATTCGCAATCGTAGTAGCTTCCTTAACAAAGGCAGATTCCCGGAAAGTATGATTCATCTTTGAACCGAACAAATAACTCAGCATAAGCATTTCCATTGCGTCAGCATACTTCTTTTCTTTCTTGAGCACCTTGAACTGCGCATAACGAATTTTTCCGGTCAATTCTTTGTGCGAAAACAGAATGCTATTGAGATAGCTCCACGCCTTATCATTTTGATTACTCTTGATGTAAAGTTCGGCTAAATACATGGTGTGCGACTGGGCGTTCTTCAATGGGGGATTAGCTTTAATCATCGCATATTCATAGGCTGCAATCAACTTATCAATGTCGTTATCAGCCTTATACTGCTCCCGTGCATCCTGAATAGAAGCGATTAGTTTGTCTTGATGATCAAGGCCATTTTTTAGTTCTCTATAATCTGGATTAGTGCGGACTAGTTCTTCCTCAATAGTTTCCCCTTTTGTCTGTGCAGTTTTTCCCCGCACGTCAAAAACTACAGGTTTCCCATCGACAGAAATTATTGCTTTATAGGCGCAGTCTTTACATTTTCCGTTTTTATCCAGCTTAAAGAACAATCCGCTTTTTCCGCATATTTTGCATTTTGCCATAGCAGTTACCCCTTGGTGTAAGAATAGTAGAAAAGGGAGTAGAAAACTACCCCCTTTTTCTATGCGGTATTAAAGCCAAACCACGATAGCAAAGCCACCTTTGAAGAAATAAGGTTTGTTTAATACCCCTTTGGTGGAGACAGACCAACCAAATCCGAACCCAGAAAGTCCTCGACTTCCTTTAGTGTAATCGTCTGTGTACCATGCTGATAGTTATAGGTCAGCACCAGCTTATCGTCATACACAAATATCGCGTTGACAAAGGTGTCGATCAGTCGCTTTTGAAATTCCCGATCATTGGGATCGCCGTACCGGAACCGAGAAAACCAATGCTCCATATACTCCCGTGTCAGCTTCGGCTTTTGCAGCTCTGCCGTCGTCATGCTGAGAGACAGTTCTTCTTTCTGTTTCTCCAACTCTTCAAGCCGCTGTTTTGTTGATGCAGTAAAGATACCCTGCTGGATGGCGTTGAGCATATTTTCAATGCCCTTTTCCGTCTCGGCAAGCT